>LSCM01000062.1 GCA_001577185.1 Cloacimonetes bacterium TCS62
TTGCTACGATCAAACTGAATTCACAATTTCGTCCGCTAAGAATAAACTTAAGTTAACCGATAAGAAAGTAATTTTATTCTTCGGTTATATCAAGCCCTATAAAGGCCTTGATATTCTCATCGAAGCATTCTCGTTATTTAGGAATAAATTTGAGAACTCACATCTTTTGATTGTGGGAGAAGTTTATGGTAACTCTGAAACATACCTTAAACTTATTAAAAAAAAGAACCTCAAAGAGGATGTAACTTTCATCGATAGATTTGTAGCTGATGATGAGATCGAGCTATATTTCAAAGCTGCTGACGTTCTTGCCCTGCCTTATAAACAGGCTACACAAAGTGGAGTTGTACAAATAGCTTACGATATGAACTTGGGTGCAGTTGCTACTCCTATAGGTGGTTTACCGGAATTAGTTGTCCATAAAAAAACTGGGATAGTAGCAAAAACAACCAAACCTACAGATTTTTCAAAAGCTTTGATAGAATATTTTTCATTAGAACACAAAACTATTAAGCAAAATATTAAAGATGTAAGTGAAAATTACTCTTGGGATAGTTTTGCAAACTTGATCATGCAGTAAATTTAGATAGTTATTTTACATAAAAAAAAGGGAACTCAATAATGAGCTCCCTGTAGCTTAAATTTTTTTTTATCACATACTACTTGTCTTACGAACTTTACCACGTATAGCGTCTAAAGGACAAGCTTCCTGACATTTACCACAATCTATGCACGAATCTGTGATGATATATTGCTCATCAACCTCAACAATAGCTGAAGCTGGGCAACTATCAAGACACATACCGCATTTGATACATTCTGAAGTTATTACATATGACATACAAACATTCCTTTATTTTATACTTCCATGATTTCTTTTTCTTTTGACTCAGCAGTTTCAGAAATTTTATCGATCCATTTATCAGTTAGATCTTGAATATCCTTCTCTAATTTTTTCTCATCATCTTCACTGATCTTACTGTTCTTTTCCATTTTTTTTGCACTATCGTTTCCAGATCTTCTTATATTACGGATTTCGACCTTTCCCTCTTCTGCCATCTTCTTGATATCCTTAACGATATCCTTTCTAGTTTCCTCTGTGAGTGGTTGAAATGGCAAACGAATAACGTTACCATCATTATCGGGAGTAACACCTATATTGGAAGCTAAAATGGCTTTTTCTATTAAAGGAAGAACTTGCTTATCCCAGGGTTGTATCACAATTAATCGAGGTTCTGGTATTGAAATGTTACAAAGTTGTTTAATCGGAGTAGATTCTCCATAATAATCAATATAAATATCTTCCAAAGCTGATGAATTAGCTCTACCAGTTCTAATCTTAGAATAATTGTGTATTAATGCTTTATAGGCATTTTTCATTCTGCCATCAATATCTCTCTTCAATTTCTTCATGGATTCTCCTTTTTTAATTATGCATGAACGAACGTACCAACATCTTTGTTTGTTAGAGTAGCTTTCAATTCTCCTTTATGTTCGATATTAAAGACTTTAATCGGCATATCATTTTCTCGAGCTAAAGAAAATGATGTTAAATCCATAACCTTCAATTTCTTATCTAAGACTTCATCAAAAGTTACATCCTGAATAAATTTTGCATTCTTATCTTTAACTGGATCAGCAGTGAACACACCATCCACTTTTGTACCTTTACAAACAACATCCGCATTTATTTCGACCGCACGTAAAACCGCTGCAGTATCAGTTGTAAAATACGGATTCCCGGTACCAGCGCAGAAGAAACATATTTTTCCTTCTTCAAGAGATTTTATAGCTCGATTTGGAGTATAAAATTTCGCAATTTTCTTAATTTGAATAGCAGAATAAATTTCTGATTGATAATTTTTACTATCTAAGATATTACTTAAGATCAAAGCATTTTGAACAGTAGCTAACATTCCTATATTATCGGCTACTACACGGTTTAAATTTTCACCTATCTTAGAAGCTCCGCGGAAGATATTACCACCTCCGATAACTATTCCAATACTATACCCTAATTTCTTCACAGAGATAATTTCTTCTGCAATTTCATTAACTCTCTCAAAATCAAAGCCAATTCCCTTTTTCCCAGAGATTACTTCGCCACTTATTTTAAAGAGTATCTTGTTAATTTTTTCAGGTTTGAATACTTTCATTCTGCTTCCCCATTTTTGGATTATTGATTCATCTGAGCTGCTACTTCAGCAGCAAAATCTTCTTCTTTCTTCTCGATTCCCTCTCCAACTTTGAATCTATCCGCACTTATTATGTTTAAATCTCCAGCATATTGTGAAACACTGATCTTATCAT
Source organism: Cloacimonetes bacterium TCS62 (assembly GCA_001577185.1). Taxonomy (GTDB): domain Bacteria; phylum Cloacimonadota; class Cloacimonadia; order Cloacimonadales; family TCS61; genus TCS61. The sequence continues at coordinate 2,311 of LSCM01000062.1, forward strand.
CTTTCACAAATTTTTGCTGCATAAGGCAGTTCTCTTCATAGAACTTTCTCATCTTACCAATAAGGATCTTATCAATTATTTTCTCCGGTTTCCCCTGCTCAAGCAACTGCTTCTTCATAATTGATTTTTCATGTTCTTTATCTTCTTCAGTAACATCGGTTTTATCAAAATAAGAAGGCGCCATAGCAGCAACATGCATTGCTATATCATCAACCTTACTTTCATTTTCATCATTGAGTTCACTATCTGTAGTAACAAGTACACCGATTTTTCCACCCATATGAATATAAAGATTAACAAAACCAGAAGCTTCTACTCTCTTCAAACGTCTGATAGTCATATTTTCACCAATTTTAGCTATCATTTCTTTAAGAGTTTCTTGAATATTTTTTCCACTCTCAAGCTCGAATGTATTTAATTCATCAATATTATTTATATCATTTTTTAGAATAATTTGAGCTAATTTTTCCCCAAAATTTATAAATTCATCATTTTTTGCCACAAAATCTGTTTCTGAATTAAACTCTATAAGAGCTCCAATTTTTTTATCATTTGTAAGAGCACCAAATACAAGACCTTGGCTTGTTGTTCTTCCAGCTTTCTTGGCAGCTTTTGTTATACCTTTTTCTCTAAGATATGTGATCGCTTCTTCTAGATCACCCTCTTTTTCCACCAATGCTTTTTTACAGTCCATCATTCCAGCATTAGTTTTTTTTCTAAGTTCCATAACTAATTTTGCTGATATTTTCATGTTTTCTCCCAACTATATATATTTAAAGTAAAGAAAATTTACTTCTTCTTAGATTTTGATTTCTTTTTTACTGTTTTCTTTTTCGTCTTTTTGTCTTTCTTCTTATCCTTTTCTTTGGCAGACTTCTTAGAAGTTTTTGCCTTTTTAGTAGATTTTTTCTTTTTATCTTCTTCTTTTTTATCCTTAGCTTTTTTTACTTCTTTCTTTTTTGATGTAGTCTTCTTCTTAGATTTTGATTTCTTTTTTACTGTTTTCTTTTTCGTCTTTTTGTCTTTCTTCTTATCCTTTTCTTTGGTAGACTTCTTAGAAGTTTTTGCCTTTTTAGTAGATTTTTTCTTTTTATCTTCTTCTTTTTTATCCTTAGCTTTTTTTACTTCTTTCTTTTTTGATGTAGTCTTTTTCTTAGGTTTTGATTTCTTTTTATCAGCTTTCTTATCAGTTTTTTTCTCTGTTTTCTTCTCATCTTTCTTTGCTGATTCCTTCGAAGTCTTTTTGCTTTTTTTCTGCTCTTTAGTCTCTTTTTTCTCTGGTTTTACTACATCCTCACCTTCCAGCAGACCTTGCTTGCCATCGATTACAGCTTGTGACATAATATCACACATCAGACCTATAGCTCTTATAGCATCATCATTAGAGGGTATAACATAATCTACATTATCCGGATCTGCGTTTGTATCAACCATTGCTACAACCGGAATACCAAGTTTATTTGCTTCATGAACTGCTATCTTTTCTTTGATAATATCTACAACAAAAACAGCACCCGGGAGTGTATCCATTTCACGAATACCGCCAAGGCTACTAAGAATTTTATCATATTCTCGTTTCATTTTAGTAGCTTCTAATTTAGTAAAGCTTGTCATTGTACCATCTTCTACCATTCTTTCATATTCATCAAGCTTTGCTATACTTTTGCGAATTGTTTGCATGTTTGTAAGCATACCACCATACCAGCGATTACTAACATAGAATGCACCGGATTTTTTTGCTGCTTCGTAAAGTGAATCTTGAGCTTGTTTTTTGGTTCCAACAAAGAGAACAGATTTTCCTTTACTCACTATATCTTTTATAAACATATAAGCTTCGTTCACTGAATCTACAGTTTGTTTAAGATCTAGAATGTGGATACCATTTCTCTTAATGAAAATATATTTATCCATTTTGGGATTCCATTTGTAAGTCTGATGCCCAAAATGTGCTCCGGTTTCTAGTAATTGTTTCATTGTTACTACTGACATTAAATCTCCTTATTTGTCGGTTATTTTTTTCTATTTGGAATTAACTGCATCATAATTCAGAAATCTGAACACCGTTTTGCAAAAACCAAATAGATTTTTTAAAATCCTTGTAACTATTTTTTAACGTTTTGAGAACTGGAATTTTTTCCTTGCTTTTGGTTGACCTGGCTTCTTTCTCTCTACCATTCGAGAATCCCTTGTTAAGAATCCTTTCTTTTTAAGAGCACTACGCAATTTTTCATCATACTTAATTAGTGCACGAGAAATACCAAGACGAATTGCTCCAGCTTGCCCAGATAAACCACCACCATCGACATTTGCAGTTATATCTACTTTTTCAGATAAACCGACTATCTTCAATGGTTCCTCGATAAGCATTTCCAGAGTTTCTCTACTAAGATAATTCTTCATTGTTCTTTTATTAGCTAATCTTTTACCAGTACCGGGAGTTAATCTAACTCTGGCAACTGATTTTTTTCTTCTTCCCACAGCATCAAAATATTGCATTAATATTCTCCCTATCTTATTAAATCTTTAGTTCTTTGGGTTTTTGTGCAGTATGTGGATGTTCAGCTCCCACATAAACTTTTAGTTTTTTCATTATATTTCTTCCTAAAATATTTTTTGGAAGCATACCCTTTACGGCATTTGTGATGATTGTTTCCGGTTTTTCTTTTAATATCCTTTGGTAACTTTTCTCAGTTCTGCCACCAGGATATCCACTATACCGTTGATACATCTTTTTTAGCTCTTTAGTTCCTGTTAATTTAACCTTCTCAGCATTGGTTACTATAACATAATCACCAACATCTAAATGAGGAGAGAAATACGGCTTATTTTTTCCTCTTAATATAGTAGCGATCTTAGTTGCAATTCTTCCAACTATCTTATCAGTTGCATCGATTACATACCATTCACGCTTTATCATATCTTTTTTAGGTGCAACAGTTTTCATGACTACTCCTTTTACATTTATAATTTATGATCGAGACTTAGCAAAATATTTACAGAGGGGTTTTGCTGTCAAGGATAATGAATATTTTGCAGACTAAACCATCTAAAATACAAGAAGTTACGGAAAAATTATAAATAGGTTGCCAAAAAATTATAAAAAATCAAATTTGTTGTTAATGGAGTAAAAATATGAGAAAAAGTAATAAAATAAAGTTGATAATTTATACCATTGTATTTGTCATTATCGTTATTAATTTCATTATTATAAATAATCTGCAAAATACAATAGATAGATTGAAAATTATCACATCCGAAGGTGATTCTTTGTTAATCGTTTCACCTAGTTCAATCGAAAAACCAACGGTATTGCTAACCTCGGAAATGATTGATAATTTTAGTGAGTATAAATCTCCTTTTAATGATAATAAAAGTTTTGAAGAATTGATAAAGAAGTATATTAATAACCGTTGGACAGACAACTATGGAGCAATTCGTGGTACTAGAGATTGCAGAAGAATACATGAAGGAGTTGATCTTTATGTAAAGGAAAATACTCCGGTTTTTCCACTTAATAAATATGGTATAGTTACGGAGTTAAGTAAAAACCCACATTATCTTGTAAGGGTTGAATGTAAGCGAGAAGATGGTTCGACTGATTCAACAATGGTAGAATATGGCAAGACAGTACGTATACTTTATCCTGAAGGAATTGAAAGTATATACACCCATTTAAACAAGGTATTTGTCGAATTAGGACAAGAAGTATTTGCTGATACTAAGATAGGTTTGACCGGATTGACTGGAAACATAAGAAGAAGTGATAAATCTTCACATCTGCATCTGGAACTGCGAGACAGTAAGAATCGCTCATTTAATCCTTGGGACAAATTGTTAATAAATAAAGGATCAGTTAAATTCTTTATCGATCATTTGAAGATAGAAGGAATACAGTAAAATATAAAGGAGTAACTAGTGCAAAACCAGATACGAGTAAAAAATTGGAATGACCTACAGGAAAAACTGTTTGAAGATTCTTGGAATGAGTATCTTGGAAGATATAGATCTAAATTTGCTTTCAGAGGATTATCTGATTGTAATTTTAAATTGGAAACTACGCTCATGCGATTGGGTGGTAACTACAAGAAATTAGAGCATCATTTGTTAAGAAATTTTAGTAAATACGCTCATAGAAACGTCGTTGAGTATGATTCAATATGGCATTGGCTCTCTGTTGCACAACATCATGGTTTACCAACACGACTCATGGATTGGACCTATTCACCTTATGTTGCTCTACATTTTGTTACAGAAAATATAGAAAAATATGATGTCGATGGTATTATTTGGGCTGTAAATTATGTGGAAGTGAATAAACAAGTACCCTCTATGCTTAAGCAAGAATTGCTGGAAGAAGGAGCAAATGTATTTACAAGCAAAATGATTATGAAACATGTTAATTCTTTAGATAATTTTTCTAATCTTACAAAAGACGATTTTGTATTATTTATAGAACCTCCGTCCATTGATGATAGATTCATCAACCAATTTGCTTTTTTTTCTATTTCATCAAATCCTGAATTAGCTTTGGATAAGTGGCTTCTGAATTATCCTCAATTCTGGAAAAAAATAATTATACCAAAAGAGATGAAATGGGAAATTCGCGATAAGCTTGATCAAGCTAATATCACTGAACGAGTGCTTTTCCCTGGATTAGATGGTCTAAGTTTATGGCTCAAAAGACAATACGGTCCTAAAAATTCCAAAGATTAATAGCAAGATAAAATAGCTAAGTTATTAAACTAAAATATAAATCGAAGATAAGATCTCCAAATATAACATATACGAAAGAAGCTAGAAGTAAAAATGGACCAAAA
>LSCM01000063.1 GCA_001577185.1 Cloacimonetes bacterium TCS62
TGGGTCATTTTCGATGTATTTAGAAACTAAATTATTCAAATCCTCTCTTGCTCGATAAGTAAGAAAAACGGGACCAGTATTGGCATTAAGCGTTTCTACATGTTTTACTCTGTCTGCTTCCTTTTTGGCTCGGGTAAATTCGTGCTTTTTTATTACTCCATTTTGATAATCGCTAATAGATGCACCTGCGACTATTCCAATCTGATCAATATTACCCATAACAAGTCGATACAAGTAAAAACTGGGTTTGTCATCTTGGATCAATACTTTGTTTTTGATCAAATTATCAAGATTTTCTTTCCCCTTCTTATAAACCGCATCATTATAGACATCAATATCTTCCGGAAGATCAATCTCCGGTTTTACTACATGCAGAAAGCTATCTGGATTTCCTTTTGCTAATTTTCTTGCTTCAGCTGAATTCAAAACATCATATGGGGGAGAAGCTACTTTCTTTATTTTGTCTGAAGCAGGACGAATTCCTTTAAAAGCTTTGATTTTTGCCATGATTATAACTCCTATTTAACTTTTTCAACTGTTATATAAACCTCATTTCCATTAATATCCCATTTTATCATATCTTCATGAGAATCATCGCAGCAATGGAAAGTTTCTGAGAGGGTTTCTTCTTTGATGTAATCCACAAAATTGCTAAATATTTTCTGGATTTTTTTGTTACCTGTGTAAAATACTTTAACACGATCCATAATTTTCATATCTTTATCTTTTCTGGTATTCTGAATCTTATTGACTAATTCTCTTGCAAGACCTTCATCAATGAGTTTATCGGTCATTTTAATATCAAGAACAACAAATAGTTCTTCACTTGCAGATTCAAAGACAAAATCTTTCTTATTTTTGATAGATATGATCAGATCTTCTTCAGTTAGATGAAATGTGCTACCTTTAACTTCTAGGTAGTATTCTTTTCCCTGATGAAGTGTGTCAACTATATGATTCGCATCTAGTGTTTTTAATGTTTCATTAATAAGTTTTATGTTTTTACCAAATTTTGGTCCCATAACCTTAAAATTTGGTTTAAATTCATAAGTTATGAAATTATCTTTATCTTTGATATAATTAATTTCTTTAACATTGATCTCTTCAATTATCAAATCTTCCATGCGTTCAACAGCAACTTTGTATTTTTCCGGTATGTACAAAGTAGATAAGGTTTGTCTTACTTTTATCTGGCAAGTATTTCGAGCTGCTCTACCAAGTGATACTAATTTGATTACAGTGTCCATTTCCTCTTCCAATTTTGGATAAATTAATTTATCACTGGGCTCTGGGTAATTCTCCAGGTGAACGCTTTCCTTGTTAGTAAGATTAGTAAAGATCTCTTCTGCGAGATAAGGTGCAAAAGGAGCCATTAACTTACAGATTTCAGTTAGTACATGATTCAAAGTGAGATAAGCTTCTTTCTTACTTTTAGATAGTTCAAGTTCCCAAAATCGCCTTCTACTTCGGCGCACATACCAGTTACTTAAATCATCTACGATAAATTCTTGAATTGCACGAACACTTTTTGTGAAATTATAATTTTCATTATTTTCCAAAACTATTTTTTGCATATTATTCAATTTGGAAATGATCCATTTATCGATCTCAATGTTTTTATGAGCGTTAAATTTATGATCATTAGCATTAAAATCATCGATATTTGCATAAGTAACATAAAATGAATAAACATTTTTTAAAGTACCAAAAAATTTGTTTACGATCTCGATCACACCCTGTTCATCAAATTTTGTGGGAACCCAGGGTGGACTTGCGGCAAGTAAATACCAACGAATTGCATCAGCACCGAATTTTTTCATCAACTCCATTGGATCAACGGTATTTCCTTTACTTTTACTCATCTTTTGACCATCTTTATCCAAGATCAGATCGTTTACAAGAACATTTTTATAAGATGGTTTCCCGGTGAACATTGTGGAGATGGCTAAGAGAGAGTAAAACCATCCTCTAGTTTGATCTATTCCTTCACTAATAAATTCTGCTGGGAATAATTCATCAAAGAATCTTTCTTTATTCTCAAAAGGATAGTGCCATTGTGCAAAAGGCATTGCTCCACTATCGAACCAACAATCTATAACTTCTGGTGTTCTTTTCATTTTACCACCGCATTCACAAGTGAACACAATCTCATCAACATATGGTCTATGTAATTCTATATCCTCAGGAATCTCAGATCCATCAGACATTTTTGCATTTTCTCGAAGTTCATTAATTGAACCTGTACTTTTCAATTTTCCACAATCTTGACATATCCAAATATTTAAAGGAGTACCCCAGAAACGATCTCGAGAAATTGCCCAATCGATATTATTTTCTAACCATTCACCAAAACGCTTTTCTCCAACAAAGTCAGGATACCAATTGATTTTCTTATTGTTGGCAATCATTTGCTTTTTATATTGACTCGTTTTAATGTACCAACTTGAGCGAGCATAATATATGAGTGGACTATCACATCGCCAACAGAATGGATATGTATGTACGATCTGTTTCCTTTTATACAATAAACCTCTATCTTTAAGGTTCCTAATTATACCTTTATCGGCATCTTTTACAAATTTACCAGCCCAATCTGTGATATCTTCAGTAAATTCACCCTTGCTGTTCACAGGTTGAATAATTGGAAGATCATAATTTTTCCCCAGATCATAATCTTCTTGACCAAAAGCCGGAGCAGTATGAACAACTCCAGTACCTTCATCCATCGTAACGTAGTCAGCTAAACCTACAAAAAATGCTTTCTTCTCTACTTTGATAAAAGGGAATAACTGGTCGTATTCTAAATTTTCCAGGTCAATTCCTAGATAATTCTCGATAAGTTCATAATCTTCTTCAATAATACTAAGACGAGCTTTTGCTAATATAAAGTATTCATCTGCAATTTTGATCTTTACATATTCTGCATCCGGATGCACAACCAGAGCAACATTAGAGATCAAAGTCCATGGAGTTGTCGTCCATGCCAAAAGAAATGTATTTTCTTTATCTTTTACCTTAAACTTGATGAAAATGGAAGGATCTTCGGTTTCTTCATAACCTTGGGCTACTTCGTGGCTTGAAAGTGGAGTACCACAACTAGGGCAATAAGGCACTATTTTATGGCCTTTGTAGATCAAGTCTTTCTTAAAAAAATCATTTAGGATCCACCAGACTGTTTCAATATAATCATTTTGTAAAGTGATGTAAGGATTATCCAGATCGATCCAATATCCCATCTCTTTTGTCATCTCACGCCATTCTTTTTCATAAGAGAATACTGAAGTTCTACACTTTTTGTTAAATTTTTCTAACCCATAATCTTCAACTTCTTTTTTATCTTTTAAACCTAGTTGTTTTTCCACTTCAATTTCAACAGGAAGTCCGTGAGTATCCCAACCGGCTTTACGCTTCACTTGATATCCTTTCATCGTTTTATATCGACAAACAGAATCTTTTAGTGTTCGTGCAATAACATGATGAATACCGGGCATCCCATTTGCAGTTGGTGGACCTTCAAAAAAAACAAAATTCTCTGCTTTTTCTCTAATATCTTCACTTTTTTTTGCAATATTATTATTTTGCCAATATGCTCTAATACGCTTCTCAAGTTTCTCAGTTTTTTCTCTAGTATTAACTTTTTTATACATACAACCTCTAAATGATATATTTCTATTATTTAGTCAGAATTATTTTATCCAAACTTTATTTTTCTATAATTATGTCAACCACAATTGATTAAATAAGCATGCTCGGGAGTAAGGTTATTATTTGAATATGGCTGAAAATATTAGATCTTAGAATATTGATTTTTTATCTAATTCTTTAAAATTCTTGACGAATAATTTCGACCCATAATTCGAAACTACAAGGATGTAATAATGATCAAAATATTTTTTTCAGATTTAGACAGAACTTTATTAACAAATAAAGGAACTATTTCTCAAGTTAATTTAAACGCTATGAGACAATTAACTGATCGTGGTATAAAGCTCGTCATTGCTACAGGTCGAAATATACTATCTGCAAAGAAAATATTTTCCAAAAAACACAATGTGGATTTCTTAATGTTCTCTTCAGGAGCTGGAGTTATTGATTGGTTAAATAGCGAACTAATTTATGAGAATTACTTAAGCGAAGAGGAGACTTCCAGAGTCATTGAAATTCTTAAAAAGCATGAAGTTGATTTTATGGTTCATGATCTCATTCCCCAAAACCACAAGTTTCTTTATTGGGTTTACCATTCACTTCCAGATTTTAAAAGAAGAATTGCCTTATATGAAAAGTATGCGGAACCATTAAGTTTGGAACAACCTCCCAGAAAGGCCACACAATTATTGGCGATACTATCATTTGAAGAGCAAGAAAAATTTAAAAGAATAAAGGATCAACTAGATTTTGTAAAAGTTATTTTTACAACTTCCCCCTTAGATCATAAGTCAATTTGGTTAGAAGTTTTTCCCAAAAAAGTATCGAAAGGGTATACTGCACAATGGTTATGCACCAAACTGAAGATCGGTATTGAACAAGTTGCATGCTTAGGTAACGATTTTAATGACCTTGATATGCTAAATTGGTCAAAAAACAGCTATGTTGTGAATAATGCTCCAAAAGATTTGAAGCGAAAATTTAATATTGTCGCTTCTAATGAAGAAAATGGATTTGCTGAAGTTGTACAAAGAATATTGTAGATCTTACTAACATCTTCACTTATCTGTAACCTATTGTAATCGATTATAGCAGTTATTTCAGGTTAAATTTCACAGAAATCTTCTAGCTTCACTTAACTGAACCTTCTGCTGTTAACCGTCACCCATAATGTAAAAAGTATATCTAAAATTATATTGGATTTACTAGTAGTATTCAAGCAGAAGTATTCTTATATTTTTGAAAAGTGTGAAAATAATTTTTAAATAATTCATCTACAATTATAGAACTGAATGGTCTTTTTCTCTTTGAAATCCCATGAAACCAATTTTTCCCATCTTTAATCTTCTAATAATTTACATAGTTAAAAAAATGGTGGCAGGACCCAGACTTGAACTGGGGACACAAGGCTTTTCAGGCCTCTGCTCTACCGACTGAGCTATCCCGCCACACTTTGGGAACTTTTCAAAAAATATGGTTTAAGTGTCAAGTGAAATTAGCTAAAAGGCGGAACCTGTGAAATTGTTCGTGTTCTTTTATTATAAAATTTTGCCTTGCATATCTTTACTGATTGCTGAATAGAGTTAGTTTCAGCTAACTAGTTTAACACAATCTCTGAAAAATCGGAAATGATATGATCAGATTCTGTTAGATTTTGGTTACCTGAATTCGGATTTTTGTAACCGATGCACAACATATCTGCAGCCTTCGCAGCTAAAACTCCATTTTCTGAATCTTCTATAACAATACAGTTTTTTGAGTCAATATTCAGTTTAGTCGCAACTGTGACAAAAATATCCGGATCTGGTTTACCTTTTTTTACTTCTTCGCCACTTATGATAAAATCAAATTTAAGTTTGATATTTAATTTTGATAATATTAGTTCGATAATTTTTCTTGGAGTAGATGATGCTATAGCTGTCTTAATGCCATTTTGAAGACATAAATTCAAAAAACTGATGAAATTTGTAGTAGTGTTTAATTGTTCAATTTTATTAAATTCATTAAAAACGACTTCATTGTTCATTTCGATGAGTTGATCGACTGAACGAGAAATATTTTTTTTTTGCTTAATTGATCTCCACATTGAATCTAAACCTAATCCCACAAAATCATCATATTCCTCATTTGTAATTTGTATGTTAAGATCTTTAAATATCTGCTGTTCAATTTCCCGATATATTGGTTCACTATCGATGATAACACCATCCATATCAAAAATAACTAACTTAGTAAAATCTTTAGATAAAATCATTAGTAGATATACAACCTCCACCCTTCCTAATGCTCAATTTCTTGTATTCTTTAGCTCGATTGATTAATTTAGTCATAGTATCATCTTCTTTTAAGATCGTATAACCTACTGCTATAGATAGTTGTAAGTCTTCATCACCCATATCTAAAGACATATCATCGAATAATTTTACTAGTCTCTCTGCTAATTTTTTGGTTTCATAACTAATAACTTTTTATCTCTTTAGTAGCTTTGTATTGTTGTAACCAACTTTTAAATTTTTTCTGTTTTAATTGTTCTTTATAATTTTCTTTTATGTCTAGGTACTCTTTACGAGATGGAGTACTTAAGTTACTAATATGATAGAAGAAAAACTCTTTTTGTTGCAAGGGTAAAACTGGGCTATAGTAACCAATTTCTCTTTTTACAGCATCATCTAGAATTATTTCACTCATTTCAATACCTGGTATAGTCCCCTTGAGAGATAGATCATTTTTTCTAAACCATCCATTCAAGAAAAATAATTGATCATCGGGATCTGAACCTTTAATTATATTCCTTCTTAAATTTTGTACAAATCGTTTTGAATTGTCAAAGCGTTTTTTTGCACCTAATGCTTCTTTTATCTTTGGCAATGCTTCAGAAAATTTTAGAACTCTTGATCTACGTTTATCTAAGAGGAAAAGTAAAATGAAACCTTCATCTATTTCAATTATTTGGCTATATTTTTCTCCTTTCCACATACGCAATAGATTAGCTTTGTAATCTTCGATCGGTCCTAAGATCTCAAAATATTTATTAACATCTTGCATTGGTGTGATAAAAATTTCATCCTCGTTCACATAATTCTTTAATTGTGAATAATATCTAGTTGAGTCGAAGACACTTTTGGTATTTTTAAAAGCCTCTTTTTTCTTAAGTTCGTGAATGTCTTTTTGTAACAGTTCAATTTTTATCTCTTCAAATGGTATGATTCCAGCTTTATATTCTCGTTTTTTTAGTAATATCAACCAGTTATCATTGTATTTTATGGGACTTGAAATATCTCCTGAACCAAGTGTATTTAACTTGTGTGAAATTTCTTCGGGTAATTCAGAATATTCAATTACAACATTACGTGGAAAGGGAGATTCTAGATGGTAACAATAGCTTAGAAAAGAAAATGATATATCCTTCTGG
>LSCM01000064.1 GCA_001577185.1 Cloacimonetes bacterium TCS62
TGACTCTGTTTCTTCTTCCATTTCTGGTTCTTCTAATTCGGGTGCTGGGGTAGGTTGTGGAGCTTGCTGACCTTGTGGTTCGCTTGGTTCCTGTTGTGGTTCTGTCTTCTCGATAGGTTCTATTTTCTCATTAATATAATCACTTACTGATTTTTCGATCATATCTGGGTCAATATTAGAAATAACTATTGGACCTTCACCAGTACTTTCCCCCATTTGACCTTGAGTAACTAAAGTACTTTCACCATCAATCTTATTGGTAAGTGAAACCTCTCCTTCAAACGTAAAAAGTTGAGTTGCTCCGCTATCTGTTTGCTTTAATAAAAAGTTCGTACCTTTTACTGATACAACTGTTGATGAAGTTTCAATTTCAAATTTTCCTTTTCCTTTCTCAACTTTTGCCCAAATCTCCCCTAATTTTAGCACACTTTTTTTATTATAATTTGAGCCATCTTGTTCTACATTAATATTTAGCAAACTATTAGGGAATAATTTAATGATAGAACTTTCATCAGCGAATTTAACAGCAGCATAGGATTGTATCTTAGTCTCTATCTCGTCTCCATTAAAAAAATCATCACCCTTTTGCACATCATATAATTGTTCATTTCTGGAAAGTTTCACATTACCTTTTTTACTTACAGCAAAAGCTACAGAGTCTATTCCATTAAGAATAGCCACAAAAGTTAACATTATTATTGTTACCAAAATTAGATCTTTTTTCATCCTAAACTCCTTTAAAAAATTCTTAATTTGAATTTTGCTTACTAAATCTCAATGTCAAGATTAATATTGTTAAAACACAATCTCAAAGTTAACAGATATTCTACATATCTTAAAAAACTCAAAGTTAGGAAAAATTTTAGACTGAATAATGTTTTAATTTACATTATAGCAGTTCATCACTTTTTAAAAAGTTATTCTCAAACTAGTAATGAAATTTCTGCCAGCAGCGGGCCAATAGAAGTTCTTCTCAGACCAACTATCATAATAGCCTGCTGTTTCATACTCGTGATCAAGAATATTATTGATCTTAAAAGTGAGTGCAAGCTTGTTAGAAAGTTCCTTTAAAGTGTAAATAATACTAACGTTCAGCACCTTATATGGATCTATTATTCTGTCTTCATTTTGTGTATTATCCAAATATTGTTTACCAACATATTGCAATTGCATATTAGCAGTAATTGGATTGTATTTATACCTTAAATTAAGATTAGAGAGAATAGATGGAAATCCTGCAATTGTATTTCCGGAAAGGTCATCATCTCCAGTCCAGTCTTTCTTAATAAATTTTTCAAAATAATTATCACTGTAACTAAAATTACCTTTCATCTCAAAATTTGTAGGTAATTGCACTTTTGCAGAAAATTCCACCCCTCGATGGACTGTTTTATCTGCATTTCCACGAATAGGACTTCCCTCATCATCAACCCCACCATAGGCTACTATTTCATCAGTAAAGTTCATCCAGTATCCGTTCAGATCTAATTCCCATAAACCTGCAGAATATCCTAAACCAAATTCATAATCTGTAAGCTTTTCCTCTTTCACAAAAGGCTCTGTCCAGTTGATGCGCTTGATATCTCCATTGTCTGTAAAAACAGTATCTGCAACTGCAAAAAGCGGTGCTATCCCTAGATCATCCGGTCCATCCCAGATATCATAAAGTTCATCATCGGTTGGTTCTCTTTGAGCTATAGAAAAATTTCCATAAATATTAACAGCATCACTTATATTATAATTCATACCAAAACGAGGATTGATAAAATTGTAATCCACTTCATAGGAATTAAGATATTCTCCTATAAAATTACCCTCTTCTAATTGATCAAATTTATAATTTATATGTTGAAAATACAAATTTGCCATTAGATTAAACTTACTGTTTATTTTATAATGCTCATTAGCAAAAAATGTAATGTACTGTTTTTCACCTTTGTAATTATAGTAATCTTGGCCACTATGATATTCTATAGGAAGATTGCCAGCATCAATAATCTCTTTAATTTCACCCCAATGATCACTATTAAAAGTACTTAAATAACTACCTAAAGTTAAGGCAGATCTCTTTTGTCTTAAATTAAATTGAGTGATCCAACCCAAATGATTTTTTGTAACATTTTTTTTCCGAATTAGATCAGCCTCAAATGCATCCGCACTATCTGTAACTCCATACTCCCAGAGATCTCGATCATATTTGAATTGTTCGTAGAATCCATTCCCATAAATATAGAAAATCGTATTTTTAAGATCTTTATTATCATCAATTAAATAACTGTTATGAAGTTCAATATGTGGTTGTGAGAAATCATCGATTTCATTAGCATAAGTTACTGGATTATGTTGATGATTTTCTTGAAGCTCATTTTCTGAAGATGCGTACCAACTTGCATGTGTGAGCTCATTACCACCATAGATATTCAGCTCGGTCACCGAATTTTTACCTAAATGAGATATATTGGTAAAATAAGACCAAAGATCTGTAGAGGAATTGTCACGATAATTATCTGACCTAATTTGGGAAATCCTGAAATTTATCGTGCTGTTCTTACCAATATTTTGTGTTGTGTTGATACCATACTTTAATGTGTTATAGCTTCCAAAACTTGAAAACAATTCAGAATTTTCTTGCTTGTTTAGAAAATTAGTTTCAATATTGAGCGATCCACCAAAAGTAGAGATACCGTATATAGAGCTTCCAACGCCACGCTGAAGTTGAATATCATTAGTACTTTCAGCAAAATCCGGCATATTAACCCAATACACATTGTGATCTTCGGGATCATTTAAAGGGATCCCATTTATCATCACTCCAATACGTTTTTGGCTAAACCCACGAACCAAGAGATGGGAATAACCAAAACCGTTTCCAGCTTCTGAATAGGAGTAAACATTGGGGATATTATTAACTAGCATTGGTACATCTTGACCATAGTTGTTCTCAACAATCGTCTGATTATCAATATTTGTATAAACTACAGGAGTTTCCCGGTCTTTGGCCCGAGTTAGTGAAACTAGTAAATCCTCTATTTGATGCGGTTTTTTCTCTAAAATGATTTTTTGAAACTGTGAATTTTGTATATTATATGCTTGAATATGATTTTTATAGCCAATTCTTATGATCTTGATCTCTATCTTTTGTGAAGTAAGATTTTCAAAATGAAATTCTCCTAAATTATTTGAATAAACAACTTGATCACTATCAAGAATTTTGATTATAGCATTCTCAACAGCATCACCCTTTTTATTAACAACTTTTCCACTAAAATTATAGGCATATGCAAAACTGCTCAGCATGATGATAATACTGACCACACTAATTAGTCTCTTCATCTATCCTCCATTTATTCTTTTAATCACTGAATTATTATAATCTTGTCATTGTAAACATTAGAAAAGAGCTCGATCTCTTATTTTAATCTATTCGCTGAAAATACAATAACAAATAAAAAACCACAATCCGGTAGAAAACCGAATTGTGGCTAAATTTATACTCAGTTTCCTACGCCAGCATTATCCGGATCAGGTTCGAGGGTATATTCTCAACTATTCGGAACATCGAACAGCACCCCTATATCACTTATTAAAATGTACTATTTAAGAAAGATGATACTTATATTTTTATGTCAAGATGTTTTCAAAAATATTTAGCAGATAAACTTTATTGCATTATTAGGCAAAAAGTAGCAAACTAATAGCCATTACAACCATACCTAAAATAAGTCCACCAATAGCTATGTGATGTTCACCATATTCTTCAGCTGTGGGTAAAAGTTCATCTAAAGAAATATATATCATAATTCCCGCAACTCCGGCAAATGTAAGTCCAAAAGCTAAATCGCTGAAGACATTGTGAAGAATAAAATAGCCTATAAGTGCACCAACAGGCTCTGCAAGGCCAGAAAGAAATGATAGCCAAAAAGCTTTTTTTCTGCTTTTAGTAGCATAATAGATCGGAGCAGAAACAGCGATGCCTTCCGGAATATTATGAATTGCTATTGCAACTGCTATACTAATTCCTAAAGTTGGATCTTTGAGTGCACTCATAAATGTTGCTAAACCTTCAGGGAAATTGTGAATTGCTATTGCTAAAGCTGAAAATAAACCCATCCGCATGAGTTTCGAATCATTTTTATCTGTATTTTCACCTAGATCATGCACATTACTGATCTCATGAGGATTCTCGTAAGCTGGAATAAGTTTATCTATTACTGCAATTAATGCTATTCCTACAAAGAAGGCGATTGTTGTGTAATAATATCCTTGCTTCGTTCCATAGATTGCCTCTAAGGAAGATCTGGCTTTAAGAAATATCTCAATAAAAGAAACATAGATCATTACTCCAGCTGAAAAGCCTAATGCACCTGCTAAAAACTTTGGATTAAATTTACGTGACATTAATGCCATTAAACTACCAATACCTGTTGCTAAGCCTGCAAATAAGGTTAAACTTAAAGCAAAAAGAAATACACTACTTTGCATCTTGGTTCTCCTAATATTAATAATTCGTTATAAATAATTACACTTTATCAATTTGATATTGGGAAATGATCAAACTTATCCATTTAAGAAACTTTTTCAATACCTGCTAGTCAAATATAGCTTCAACAAATTCATTTACATCAAAATCACGTAAATCGTTATAAGTTTCACCTACTCCGATCAGTTTCACTGGAATATCAAGCTGATGTTTGATGCCGATAACAATTCCACCTTTTGCAGTACCATCTAATTTCGTTAATACTAATCCACTTAAATCAGTTGCTTGGTTAAAAGTTTCTGCTTGCGAAATAGCATTCTGCCCAGTAGTTGCATCAACTACCAACAGAGTCTCATGAGGTGCTTTGGGAACAACTTTTTTGGTAGTTCTTTTCATCTTTGCAAGTTCGTTCATTAAATTTACTTTTGTATGCTGCCTACCAGCAGTATCGATTAAAACTACATCAATTTTCTGATTAACCGCTTTAGTTAATCCATCAAATACAACTGACGAGGGATCTGCTCCTTTTTTTTGTTTCATGATCTGCGCACCAGTTCTTTCCGCCCATATGGATAATTGGTCAATCGCCGCAGCTCGAAACGTATCAGCTGCTATCATCATCACCGATCTTCCAGCTTTAACATATCTTTTAGCTAATTTTGCGATCGTTGTTGTTTTCCCTACACCATTTACTCCAGTGAATAAAATTACAAAAGGTATTTCTTTGGGAATTTGAAGTTTTAGGGTTTCATCAGCATAATCTGATAGTAATATTTTTCTTATGATCTCTTCTAGATGTTCTCTAACATCATTAACCGAAATAAGCTTCTTTGTTTTAATTTCATCTCTGAGTTCATCTATAATATCCAGGCTTACCTTCACGCCCACATCAGCTTTTAGAAGAATCTCTTCTAAGTCATCCATAAGCTGCTCATCCACTTTTCCGCGTAATTTTACAACTTCAGCAATTTTACCTAATAGATTATTTTTGGTTGATGCAAGTTTTAAATCTAAGCTTTCTGGTCTTTTGGTGTCACCAAGTTTTTTTCCTTTTATCTTGAAAAAAATTATTAAGATGCCTACAATTAAAATGCCAATAAATAAATAAATCTCAATATTGTTAAATGTATTAAGTATTTCTGTCATCTTCGCTCCATTATGACTGATAACATTTAAGTCATAAAAAAAAGCAGACAATCACTTGTCTGCTAAATTGTATTAAATATATTATTTCTTTTTTTGTTTTGCTGTTACTTTGTTAAAATAAGCAGCTAAGCGAGCTTTTCTACGTGAAGCTGTTCTTTTGTGTATCACTTTTCTTTTGGCCGCTTTATCTAAACTGGAATAAACTTTTCTCAATATTTCCTCTTTTTCCTCAAATGGAATATCCTTTTCCAGCTGCTTTGACAAAGTTTTAATCGTATTTTTTACATAATGATTACGAGCAGCTCTTTTCTTTTCTTGTCGCAATCTTTTTTCACATGATTTATGAGTCGGCATTAATTTCCTCCATTTTTATAATTTTCTGAGTCAGAAAAAGTTAGAGGCATTTTCTGTCAAAATATTTATTATATTTTTAATTCTTTATTGCATAATTTCATATTTCAGCTTAAAATCTTTCAGTGCTAAGAATAAAGATTCCACTAACTTTTCTTGATATGTTGAATTAGTTAATTTTTTTTCTTCTTTCTTGTTAGTCATGAAGCCCAATTCAACTAATACAGCAGGCATGAAAGCTCCTCGAAGAACAAAAAAATTGGCCTGTTTTACTCCCCGATCGAAGCTATTAGTAGTATGCACCAGTTTGTCTTGAAATTTTGAACTTAGATCATAACTTTCTTCCAAATGTTCACTTTGAGCCATATCTGCTAAGATGAAAGCTAGATCATCATATTTCTTTACAGCCTCTTCTCCACCTTCATAATCGTAGACAACCTGATTCTCTAATGCTTCGACGGCTCTTGCTTCATCGGTCTTGGCAGAAGAAAGATAATAAACTTCAACTCCATGTGCTTTAGAACTATAGTGGGCATTACAATGGATCGATACGAACAAATCTGCATTATTCTGATTAGCAAATTTTGTTCTATCATGTAAAGAAACAAATTTATCAGAATTGCGCGTTAATAAAACTTCAACGTCCATTTTGTCCTTTAGTTTTTTTTGTAATTTTTTCGATACAGAAAGTACAATATCCTTTTCAAAATTACTTTTTGTATAGCTAATAGCACCAGGATCTTTCCCTCCATGACCCGGATCAATAACGATAGTTTCGATTCTGTTATCAACCGGAGTATGTGCAAATAATTTCCCATCTTTAAAAGTAATGGAATCATATATTTCAGGTAAAATATTAACTAAAAAAGATACTGGTAAAAAATATTTCCCTTCCTCTTGTATAACTGGTTCAATAAAATTATAAATATCATTTCCAAATAATAAATATGAAGAATCTACTAAAAAGACCATCTGTTTTCCATAAATATTAACATAAAGTCTTCTATCCAGAATATCTTCCGAGATCACTGCCTTAAATGATTTATCAAA
>LSCM01000065.1 GCA_001577185.1 Cloacimonetes bacterium TCS62
AGTAGATTTATCCAAGTATGTATATCAAAATCTTTTGGTTTATCTTTTTCATTTACTTCTCTATTGCGCAGTGTTTCCGCTTGATTATATGCGAATAAAACTTCATCAGGTGAGCTAAAATGTCTCAATTGTTCTTTATCTTCTACCTCTTTTTTTCTAATAGTAGTTAAATAATAATTTCCCAGAACGATATCCTGATTTGTTGCCATTGCTAATTTACCACTTGCTGGAAGTAAAAGGTTTCTAGATGATAGCATTAAAACACGAGCTTCCATTTGTGCTTCTTCGGAAAGTGGTACGTGCACAGCCATTTGATCACCATCGAAGTCTGCATTGTAAGGAATACAGACCAAAGGATGAAGCTGAATAGCTTTACCTTCTGTAAGTACAGGCATAAAGGCTTGAATTCCGTGCTTATGCAGAGTTGGAGCCCTGTTCAGTAAAACTGGATAATCTTGAATAACTTCCTCTAGTATCTTCCAGATCTCAGGACGTTTCTTTTCGATCAGTTTTTTTGCTGTTTTTGCTTTCTCTGCTTGCCCGATTTGCTCTAATCTTTCTATGAGGAAAGGTTTATACAATTCTATCGCCATATCTTTTGGTAGACCACATTGATGAATCTTCAAATTTGGTCCTACTGCAATTACAGAACGTCCGGAGTAATCAACACGTTTTCCTAGCAAATTTTGACGGAATCTACCGCTTTTTCCTTTTAGTTGGTCAGCAAGTGCTTTGAGTGGTCGATTACCTCTTCCTTTTACAGGTCTTGATTTTCTAGAGTTATCTATAAGTGCATCTACTGCTTCTTGAAGCATTCTCTTTTCATTTCGTAGAATAACTTCTGGTGCATTGATGTCTAATAAACCTCTAAGGCGATTGTTACGAGTGATCACTCTTCTATAAAGTTCATTAAAATCTGCTGTAGCAAATCTTCCACCTTCAAGTTGTACTAATGGTCTTAAAGTAGGAGGAAGTACAGGAAGAGCTTCAAGGACCAACCATTCTGGCTTGTTACCAGATTTTCTCATAGAATCAACAATTTTCAATCTTTTAATTGCTTTTTTCTTCTTCTGTTTAGAAGTTTCCATTTTAATGATCGTTCTAAGATTCATCGATTCATCTTCTAAATTGATCTCTGAGAGCAAAACTTTAATAGCTTCAGCACCCATTAGTGCTTCAAAATCGGCACTTACTCTATCTCGTATTTCATAAAATTCATCTACATCGATAAGATCTTTTCTTTCATAATCACTATCACCCGGATTCAGAACAATGTAAGATTCATAATAAAGAATTCTTTCTAACTTTTTAACAGACATATCGAGTAATCTTCCTACTACACTGGGTAGGCTTTTCAAGAACCAAATATGAGCAATTGGAACTGCTAATTCAATATGGCCCATTCTTTCACGACGAACACGAGATGTAGTAATCTCTACACCACATCGATCACAGACGGTATTTTTGAAACGTTTCTTTTTATATTTTCCACAACTACATTCATAATCTTTTTCAGGTCCAAAAATTCTTTCACAGAATAGACCACCTTTTTCAGGTTTTAGAGTACGGTAGTTGAGAGTATCTGGTTTTACAACTTCACCATAACTCCATTCTCTGATGGTATCTGGAGAAGCTAATTTAATCTTTATCTTATCGTAATTTTCTTTTCTTGTATCTCTTTTAATTTCTCTAATCACTTAATACCCCCATTAAGATTCATTGTTCGCAATAAATTCAATATCAAAGCAAAGTGATTTCAATTCACTCACAAGCACATTGAACGATTCGGGAACACCGGGTTTTGGTGGATTTTCACCTTTGGTTATAGCCTTAAATGCACTGGTTCTACCATCAACATCATCACTTTTTATCGTCAACATCTCCTCAAGTAATCTGGAAGCTCCATAGGCTTCTAAAGCCCAAACTTCCATTTCACCTAATCGCTGTCCACCATGCTGAGCTTTACCACCTAAGGGTTGTTGTGTTATTAGTGAATATGGTCCTGTAGAGCGCGCATGCATCTTATCGGCAACTAAATGATTCAACTTTAACATGTACATCACACCAACAGTAACTCTCTCCTTAAATGCTTCACCTGTTTTACCATCATAAAGCACTTGTTTACCATCAGTAGGTAATTTGGCTTTCTTCATTAACTTGCTAATATCTTTAATAGTTGCCCCGTCGAAGACAGGAGTTTCAATTTTTAATCCTAATACTCTTGCAGCCATTCCTAAATGAGTTTCTAAAATTTGGCCAATATTCATACGAGATGGTACACCCAACGGATTTAAAACTATGTCGATCGGAGTTCCATCTTTTGTAAATGGCATATCTTCGATTGGAGAAATACGTGAGATAACACCTTTGTTACCGTGCCGCCCGGCCATTTTATCACCAACAGCGATCTTACGTTTTTTAGCGATATAAACTTTAACCATTTTCAGTACGCCAGATTGAAGCTCATCACCATGTTTCAAGCGTTCACGTAGTTTCTTGTATATATTATCACTCTCTTCTTTTGCTACTTTTACCTTAACAATAATCTCTTTGTAAATTTCTTGATTTTTCTTATCATCTTCAACCAGGTCATAATCAAGATTCAGGCGCTTAATGTTGATCTTTTTGAATCCTGCTTTTGTAATTTTCTGCCCGGTTGGAATGAAGAACATATTGGTTTTGGAATCTACGATATTTTTTGCAACTTGTCCAACCAAGTTTTCTTCCAAGGATTTTGCTAAATAGTTTTGTATGCTTTTTTCTCTTTCAGATTTTTCTTTTTTGATCCTCTGAAGAGTTTCTTGTTTTCTTTCTTGTTCTTCAAATTCATGGATATCCTCTTTGCGTGTAAAGACTTTAACGTCTATCACTACACCTTCCATTCCTGGTTTAGCCTTTAAAGAACTATTTGTAAAATCACCCGCGCGATCACCAAACAAAGCTCGCATAAGATTTTCTTCTGGTGAGGGATCGATATCAACATTCTTGGGTGTTATCTTACCAACAATGATATCACCTGCTTCGACTAATGAACCAACTCTAATTATACCAGTTTTATCTAAATTTCTGAGTGATTTAGTCGGAACGTTAGGAATATCATATGCTAATTCCTCTTTTCCATTTTTCATCTTTCGGACTAGTACTTCATGTTCTTCAATATAGACAGAAGATAACATATCTTTTCTAGCTACATTCTCACTAAGAATAATAGCATCTTCGTAATTGTAACCATACCATGGCATGAAAGCTACCAGCATATTTCTTCCTAGAGCTAATCTCTTTTCAACAATAGCAGGTCCATCTGATATGATATCACCTTGTTTTAATTTGTCACCTTTTTTAACAATTGGTGTTTGATTTATAGATGTATCCTGATTAGTTCTAGCAAATTTTTTCAGGTAGATCCTGTTGCGAGAGCCAATGTCAAGAATGCTATCTTCAGGATTCTTTCTTTCTATATCTATGTAGGAACTTGTTACCTTTGAGACTTTACCATCATAGGGAGCTGTAGCAGCTAATCCACTGTCATGAGCGATTAACGATTCTGAACCAGTTCCAATTGTGGGTATTTCAGCATTGATGAGTGGTACAGCTTGTCTCTGCATGTTTGAACCCATCAGTGCTCTATTGGCATCATCGTGTTCCAAGAATGGAATTAATGATGCTGATGCTGAGACTATTTGTTGGGGTGAAACATCCATGAATTGAACTTCGCTGGGAAGTGCTTGGATGAATTCACCTTTCTGACGAGCAAACACAAATTTATCAGTAATCTTAAGATTAGAATCATAACTTATATTTGCCTGAGCAATTGTATATTTATCTTCTTGAAAAGCATCTAAATATTCAACTTCCGAAGTGATCTGACCATCCTCAATTTTAATGTAAGGTGTTTCTAAAAAACCCAATTTATTTACTCTAGTGTAAATTGCTGGTGATGAAATAAGACCAATATTCGGACCTTCTGGTGTTTCAATAGGACAGATTCTACCATAATGAGAATAATGAACGTCTCTCACTTCAAAACCTGCTCTCTCACGTGTAAGACCACCTGGTCCTAGAGCTGAAAATCTTCTCTTGTGAGTGATTGCTGTAAGTGGATTTGTCTGCTCCATATATTGCGAAAGCTGTCCTGTTAAGAAGAATGATTGTACAACAGCAATTAAGGCATTACTATTTATCAGATCATGTATTGTTACTTCATCGGGATTTGCAATGAACATTCTTTCTACAGCAGTGCGTGCAACTCTGGAAAGTCCTATATTGTATTGTTCTTCTAACAACTCACCGATCGTACGAACTCTTCGATTCGATAAATGATCTATATCATCTATAGTATCCTCATCTTTATATACATCTATCAAGCAGCTTACAATAGCAATAAAATCTTCTTTTGTTAAAATATGTTTTTCTGGATCAACATCTAATCCTAATCTACTATTGAGTTTATAACGACCAACTTGGCCTAAATTGTATCTTTTTTCATTTAAAAACATTCTCTCAAATAGATCTTGAGCTGTTTCTAAAGAAGGTTCTTCTCCCGGTCGGATCAATTTATAAATTCTTTTTAAAGCTTCCTCTTGCGTTGTTGTTTGATCTTTCGCAATAGTCTGCTCTAGTATTCTTCTGGTTATATCAGATTCTTCAGAAATAACCATCAGTTCTTTAACATCTGCTTCTTCTAGGACTTCGATTTCATCTTCACCTAATTCATCAGCAGCTTCATAAATAACTTCACCTGTATTGGCGTCAAGAACATCACTGAAGAGGAATCGACCTTTAGCATTTTTAGTTTTGATCTTTTCTTTCTCGTAAAAATGATTTCTAAGATCCTCATTTGTTGAAAGTCCCATTGATCGCAATAAAACAGTAACAGATAATTTTCTTCGTCTATCGATCAAAACAAACATAACATCATGACTATCCATTTTAAATTCGAGCCAAGAACCATTGTACGGTATCAGTTTAGCAGAAAAAAGCATTTTTCCACTAGAATGTTTCTTTTCTGAAAAGAAAATACCAGGAGATCGATGGAGCTGACTTATAATAACACGTTCTGCTCCATTTATGATGAAAGAGCCCTGATTTGTAACAAGAGGGATCTCGCCCAGAAAAACCTCTTGTTCAATAGTACTCTTAACTTTTTTTTCTCCAGTATCTTTCAGTACATCTTCATCATAGATCGTCAGCCTCATTCTGGCTTTCACTGGTGCTTGATATGATAGATTTCGTTCTACACATTCTTCGGTTGTATATTTTTCTTTTAATACGACATAATCAATAAATTCGAGGTGATATAATTCCTTTTGGTCTTTTAAAGGAAAGATTGTGGATAAAATTGCTTGTAAACCGAAATTCTTTCTCTTCTGAGGATGTACCTCTTTTTGCAGAAAATCATCATAAGAATCGATTTGCATAGACAAAAGATTAGGTACTCCAACAGTTGGGATACCTGCGTCTTTAGCTTTTTTTCTAATTTTTGAATAACTTTGAATTTTCAAAAGAATCACTCCTTTCTAAATAAAGTGAAAATCAAACTAAATTAAATAAGATCATCTAAAAAATAACACAAACGGAAGTGGAATTCCACTTCCGTTAAGATTGTTCCAATTACTTGATTTCTACAGGTGCGCCAACTTCTTCAATTTGAGACTTAACAGATTCTGCTTCTTCTTTTGAAACTGCTTCAACTACAGGATTAGGTGCTCCATCAACTAATTCTTTAGCTTCTTTCAAACCAAGTTTAGTGATCTTTCTTACAATTTTGATTGTTTGAATTTTCTTAGAACCTGTACCAGTTAAGATCACGTCAAATTCAGTTTTTTCTTCAGCTTCTTCTTCACCACCTGCGCCTCCAGCTGCAGCTACTGCTACAGGAGCACTTGCTTTTACATCAAATAATTCTTCTAATTCTTTTACCAGGTCAGAGAGTTCAATTACACTCATATCCTTAATAATATCAATAACTTCTTGTTTTTTGTCAGCCATCTTATCCTCCATCAGATATATTTAATTTTTTTCTTCATCTTGTTTTTTTGCAACTGCATCCACAGTTCTTACAAATTTAGTAATTATTCCGTTTAGAGCTCCCACAAAACCATTAATCGGCGCATTGAATCCCTGAAGAACCATAGATAATAATTGATCCTTATTAGGTAATTTTGATAATTGCTGGAGTTTTTCTACATCCATTACATTACCATTGATATAACCAATTTTAAATAATGGGAAATCTTTTTCTTTTGTTATCTCTTTTTTGAATTTAGCTAATTCACGTGCTGGAGCTACTTCATCTTCACTAGATGCTGCTACAGCAGTCGGACCTGCTAAATACGAATCCAGATCAGAAATATCAAGCTCGTTTAAGGCGATTTTAATAAAAGTGTTTTTTGTTACAAAGTAATCTACTCCTGCATCACGCATTCTATTTCGGAGTTCATCTACTTCCTCAATATTTACACCTTTATAATCAATTAGAACGATAGACTTTTTGCCTTCTAATCTTTCTTTTGTTTTTTTAATTTCTTCGATCTTATATGGTTGATACATAATTACCTCTATTTCCTTGCTTCTTTCCGCGCAGATGCTACGTTCAGTTTTACGCTTGGACCCATTGTAGTAGTTAAAGCCATGCTTTTAATATATATTCCTTTCAATGCTGCCGGTCTTTCTCTCAAAATTTGTAATATGATCGTTAGTAAGTTTTCTTTGAGAGCAGATGGTTTGAAACTTTTCTTACCTGCAATGATATGAAGGTTAGAAAATTTATCAACACGATAAGTGATCTTACCGCCTTTTGCATCTTCTACAGCTTTTTTAATTTCCATGGTTACTGTTCCAACTTTTGGGTTTGGCATAAGACCTCTAGGACCAAGGATACGTCCCAAGCGGCCAATTTTACTCATTAAGTTCGGAGTTGAGATAACAACGTCGAAATCCATCCAACCATCATTTATCTTTTCTATAAATTCATCAACTCCAACATAATCAGCACCTGCTTCTTTAGCTTC
>LSCM01000066.1 GCA_001577185.1 Cloacimonetes bacterium TCS62
AAACTCGCACACCGTAAGCCTAAGGTTTCCTGAGTAAAGATAATCTGCTCAGGGTTAGTCTGCCCCTAAGGCGAGTCAAGCGAGCTTGAGTAGCTGATGGGCATCAGGTTAATATTCCTGAACCTGTAATAGATGAGCGATGGAGTGACGCGATATTGCGTTGGAGACGGGTGTTGGACGTCCCGTTGAACCCATGTAGGTAAGACTATAGGTAAATCCGTAGTTTTAATAACCGAGGTGGGGGACGAGAGCTTTAAGCTCTAAAGTCCACTTAGATATATTGCCAAGAAATAGCTTCTAAGTGTTTGAGTTTATTACAGACAGTACCGCAAACCGACTCAGGTAGGCGAGGAGAGTATCCTAAGGTGTTCGAGAGAATTCTGGTTAAGGAACTCGGCAAAATAGCCCCGTAACTTCGGGAGAAGGGGTGTCCGTTTTAGTGAAGGAGTTTACCTCTGGAGCTTTGATGGATTGCAGTGAAGAGGTCCAAGCGACTGTTTATCAAAAACACAGGTCTATGCAAAGACGTAAGTCAAGGTATATAGACTGACACCTGCCCGGTGCTGGAAGGTTAAATGGAAGAGTTAGCTTCGGCAAAGCTCTGAAATGAAGCCCCAGTAAACGGCGGCCGTAACTATAACGGTCCTAAGGTAGCGAAATTCCTTGTCGGGTAAGTTCCGACCTGCACGAATGGTGTAACGACTTGGACGCTGTCTCAACCAGGAGCTCGGTGAAATTGTAGTGGCGGTGAAGATGCCGCCCACCCGCGAACGGACGGAAAGACCCCGTGAACCTTTACTGCATCTTGATATTGTGATTTGATAAGATATGTGTAGGATAGGTGGGAGGCTTTGAAGCTGGTACGCTAGTATCGGTGGAGCCATTGTTGAAATACCACCCTTATTTTCTTGGATTACTAACGTGTAAAGTTGAACCTTTATGCGGACATTGTCAGGAGGGCAGTTTGACTGGGGCGGTCGCCTCCTAAATAGTAACGGAGGCTTACAAAGGTTCCCTCAGGCTGGTTGGTAATCAGCCGTAGAGCGTAAAGGTATAAGGGAGCTTAACTGCGAGACTGACGGGTCGAGCAGATGCGAAAGCAGGTCTTAGTGATCCGGTGGCTCTGTATGGAAGGGCCATTGCTCAAAGGATAAAAGGTACTCCGGGGATAACAGGCTGATACCACCCAAGAGTTCATATCGACGGTGGTGTTTGGCACCTCGATGTCGGCTCAACTCATCCTGGGGCTGAAGAAGGTCCCAAGGGTTTGGCTGTTCGCCAATTAAAGAGTTACGCGAGCTGGGTTCAGAACGTCGTGAGACAGTTCGGTCCCTATCCTTCGTGGGCGTAGGAAATTTGAGGGGAGCTACATTTAGTACGAGAGGACCGGTGTGGACGAACCACTGGTGTATCGGTTGTACCGCCAGGTGCATTGCCGAGTAGCTAAGTTCGGAATGGATAACCGCTGAAAGCATCTAAGCGGGAAGCCAACCCCAAGATAGATTTCCCATGAGATACGTTGGAGACTACAACGTTGATAGGTCACAGGTGTAAGCACAGCAATGTGTTCAGCCGAGTGATACTAATATATCGATTGCCTTACTTATATTTATAATTTCTCTATCGCACTTCTTAATACCTTACAAAGGTCTTGATTAAAATTAGAGCCTTTAGTGATGGTGGTAAGAGCGGTGAGGTCACACCTGTTCCCATCCCGAACACAGAAGTTAAGCTCACCTGCGCCGATGGTACTGCATGGGTAACTGTGTGGAAGAGTAGGTCGCCGCCATCACTAAAGGCTCGTTCTATTTATAATTCAATTAAACTTTCTTGTATTATATTAAAAAAAGATTGCTTCAAATAGCATTTATCCAATAATTGTCTAAAATTGGAGGAAATTTTTGGAAGATCTATTTATTGAAGATGAAATAAAAGACCTAAGAGCTCAAATAGAGCATCACAATAAAAAATATTATCAAGATGTAGAACCTGAAATTTCAGATCACAAGTATGATCAATTGGTTAAGCGTCTAGAATATTTAGAAAATAAATATCCTCAGTACAAAACAGCAAAATCTCCAACAAAAAATGTCGGATCAGATATTGCTAAAGATAGCAGAGTGATTCCACATAAAGTACGAATGTATAGTTTGCAGAACGCATATTCTTTAGAAGAGATAGAAGAATTTTACAATAAAATTACCAAAGAGACAGATAAAATGCCGCGTTTTACAACAGAGTTGAAACTTGATGGTTTTAGTATAAACCTGTATTATGATAAAGGTAAATTGCAATATGCAACTACCCGAGGTGATGGTTTTGAAGGTGAGGATGTAACTGCAAATGTGAAAACAATATCTTCTATTCCATTAAAGATACAATACAAAGATCCAATTGAAATCCGAGGGGAAATATTCTTCCCGAGATTTGAATTTGGTAGAATAAATAAGGAACGTAAGGAAAAAGAAAAGAAGTTATTTGCTAATCCACGTAATGCTGCTGCTGGTACTATTAAACTTAAAGATGTTGAAACTGTGAGAAGCAGAAAACTTGATTACAGAGTTTACTCAGTTGGATTATTTGAAAATACTGAAGTTGATTCTCAATACAAACTTCTCGAATTTCTAGAATATTTGAATTTTAAAACGATAATTTCTGATCTTGGTCTTGTTGGGCTTGTAGGTGATAAGAAAGCTATAGTGGGACAATGCCAAATGTGGGAACAGAAAAAGAGTGATCTTAAATACGATATTGATGGCTTGGTAATAAAAGTTAATGATTTTAAGCAGCAACAAAAAATTGGTTATACATCAAAGTTTCCTAAATGGGCTATTGCTTATAAATTTAAGGCTGAGGAAGTTGAAACACGAATGTTAGGTGTGGATTTCCAAGTTGGAAGAACTGGTGCGATAACACCTGTTGCAAAACTTAAGCCCGTATTTATTTCTGGTTCAACAGTATCTAAAGCAACTCTTCACAATCTTGAAGAAATAAATCGTCTTAAACTGAAAATTGGAGATATAGTTACAGTAATAAAATCGGGTGAGATCATTCCAAAAATAATTGATGTAAATTATGACAAACGCTCAGTAGATTCCAAAACAATTATTTTACCAACAAAATGCCCAGTTTGTGATTCGAAACTAAGGAAAGATGATGATGGAGTTATCACTTATTGCAATAATATCTCTTGTCCTGCTCAGGTGCAAAGAAGAATAGAACATTTCGCATCGAGGAAAGCTGTTGATATAGAAGGATTGGGCGGTGCAGTAGTTAAACAACTGTTGGAGAATAACTTGATTAAAAAGATCGAAGATATTTATCATCTTGATTATGAAAAATTTGCTCAACTTGAAAAACAAGGCAAAAAATCTGCTGATAATTTGCGAAAAGCGATTGAAAAATCTAAACATCAGAGATTCCATAAGATTGTGTTTGGCTTAGGTATACGCTACGTTGGTGAAAGAACTTCTAAAATTTTGGCCAAAAATTTTTCAAGTATTGAACATTTGATAGAAGCAAAAGTAGAAGATTACCTTAAGATAGAGGAGATCGGGGAGAAAATAGCTTATTCTCTATTCGATTTTTTCCAACAACCAGATAAATTGAAAATGATAAGTAGCTTGAAAGAATCTGGTGTAGTGATGGAAAGTAACGAGATAACAGAAAGTAAAAAGTTGAATAATACAAAGTTCCTAGTTACAGGTACGTTAAACAATTTTACAAGAAAAGAGATCAAAGATAAGATCGAACAAAATGGTGGTGAATTTATATCTACTGTAAGCAAAAAGCTAAATTATTTGATCGTGGGAGAAAATCCAGGAGCGAAATTGAAAAAGGCAGAACAACTTGAATCTGTAAAAATTATTAATGAAGAAGAATTTCTTAAAATGATCTAAAGATGAAAATTTTTGAAAAATATATTTTAAAAGAAAATTTCAAACCATTTATTCTTTCACTCATGGTTACAACCTTTGTAATGCTGTTGGATAAAATAATTGATCTTTTGAATTTGATAATTGAAAAACATTTAGGTATATTCACAATAGCTAAGATATTTGGATTAAGTCTGCCCTTTATCTTTGCATTAACAGTACCTATGGCAATTCTTTTGGCTTCTATTATATCATTTGGCAGACTTTCAGTGGATAATGAACTTACAGCCTTTAAATCTTGTGGTTTAAATATTTATACTTTGATGAAACCAACTGTTATAACTGCACTTTTATTATCTTTTTTTATGGTTTATTTTAATAATGAGATCTTGCCAGATACAAACCACATTCTGAAGAACACTATGATAAGAGCACATTACAGAAAACCAATAACTTCGATTGTTCCCGGTTCATTTAACAAATTAAAAAATTTTACAATTTATGCTAAGCGCAGAAAGGAAAATAAATTATTAGGTATTATGATCTACAACAGAGAATCCACAAAATTTCCGCAAACAATCACAGCAAAGGAAGGTAAAGTGCTTTTATCTGACGGTGGGAATAGCCTTAAGGCAATTCTTTATGATGGCCAACTACATGAAAGAGATCCCAAAAAGCCAGATAAATATAAATTCAGTAAATTCAAAAAATTCACATTAAATCTTCCTGACTTAGGTTACAAAATGAATAGCAAAGGTTCTGATTATCGTGGAGATAGAGAACTTAGTTCTAAGGCAATGCAGAAGATAGTTGATCGGAAGTCTAAGAGAAGATCGAATGTGGAGGAAGATTTACAGAAAATAAAGAGAGAGATCGAACTTGCACAAAAAGATACTGTACATTACATTAAAAGAAAAGAGCTAAAGAATCTTCAAAATAAATGGAGAATGAAAAAGGACAAAATAAAAGCGATAGATCATGACATAAGGAAATATCAGGTCGAGATACATAAAAAATATGCGATAGCATTTGCGTGTTTAATTTTCGTACTTATTGGAGCACCGATCGGAATGATGACAAAAACCAGCGGTGTTGGTATGGCTTTTTCAGTAAGTTCGATAATTTTTTTGATCTATTATGGGACTTTAACATTAGGAGAAGAGCTTGCGGATAAGGGTGCTGTATCACCTTTTATAGCTATGTGGATCTCTAATATCATTTTTGGTATTGTTGGAATTTATTTAATAGTGATATCTGTAAAAGAGATGAAAGTTGTGGATTTGAATAAATTTAAGACAAAATTTTTAAAATGGATAAAAATTAAATGAGAATATTAGATAAATACATTTTAAGAAATTATCTTAAGACGTTTTTGATAATTCTATTATCTTTTTCAATATTATTTTTGGTTGTGGATATTTCTGATAGATTACCAAGATTATTAAGTAAAGATGCATCTTTGCACGATGTTATGTTGTATTTTCTACTTCGAATCCCATACTTGGTTTTATTGTCTTCACCAGTAATGGTACTACTTTCAGGTTTATTTGTCATGAACAATCTCTCAAAATATGGTGAATCGATTGCAATTCGTGCTGCTGGAATAAGTATACTTAGAATGGTTACTCCTCTAATTTGGTTCGGATTGATCTTTAGTATTTTTATCATGTTTATGGGAGATATGATATTACCAAAGGCTGAGGAATATAGACAATACATTTATACTGAAAAAATAAAAAACATGAAAGTAGAAGATAAGAAAATGCGCTCTCACATCAACTATTTGGGTAAAGATGGTAACCTGTACTATATTGGTTTTTTTGATGGTTATAGAAACCTTCTTAAGACAATTGATATATCTACATTTGATTCAGAAACTGGTGAGTTGCATAAAAAAGTTACTTCTACGAATGCGGAATGGAAAGATGGTGAATGGCTTTTCAATAACTGTGATATTAGATATTTTGAGAATAACACACTCGCGGAAATGAAGCATTACGATGTTACATCGATCAAGGAGATCGATGTTACTCCTATAGATTTTATAAAGAGTGCAAAAAAACCAATGTCTATGAATTTTTTTGAACTGAAAGAGTATATTGAACGGCTAAAAAAGATTGGAGAAAAATATGGAAAAGAATTGGTCGAGTTGAATCTAAAGATCTCATTTCCTTTTGCAAATCTTATAATATTATTGTTTAGTGTACCATTGGTTTCCACTTCTTCGCGAAGTAGAGGAAGAGGTTTGATCTTTGCTATTGGTTTACTAGTTTGTTTTTTATATCTTTCTGCGCTTAGAATATGTCAAAGTTTAGGATATAATGAAGTACTTTCTCCCTTGTTGGCAGCATGGCTTCCTAATCTTGTATTTGGCTTGGTCGGTATAGGTTTTGTGGTGAAAGCTGAGGTATGATGAGAGTAAAAAAAATTTTATTTCTATATTCAAATTATTCTTCATTTGTGAAGACAGATCACAAAATTTTATCAAAAAAATATAAAGTAACAAGATATAAATTTATAAGTTCAAAAAATATATTTAAGATGTTCACCGAACAGCTCAAATTGAAGTTTTTTCTTTTGATCAATATCTGGAAATATGATGTCTTATATTGCTGGTTTGCGGATTATCATTCATTTTTGCCAGTCTTGTTTGCAAAAATATTTGGTAAAAGATCAATTTTGATCTTAGGAGGTTATGATGTAACGTACATTCCAAAGATCAACTATGGTTCTTTCAATAATCCAATACGAAAATTTTTCACAAAAAACTCTATTAAACATGCAGATAGACTATTAGCTGTATCGAAGTATGTTAAAGATGAGATATTGAAGAGAGTAAAATCAATTCAAGTAGAAGTGCTTTATCTCGGATTTTCATCTGAAAAATTTACAAATAAAAATCAGATAAGGAAGTATGTTTTAACTGTAGCAACAACCACAATGAAAAAGCATATCAAACTGAAAGGTATTGACACTTTTATTAAGTTAGCTAACGAACTACCAGAACAGGAATTTATGCTTATCGGTGTTTCTGAAAAAATTGAGAGCTTGCTAAAACCTATTCCCAAAAATTTGCATGTCATAAACTTTGTTGAACAAAAAAAAT
>LSCM01000067.1 GCA_001577185.1 Cloacimonetes bacterium TCS62
AGAAACCTGAAAAAGTGAAAGAGAAAAAAAAGAGTAAGAAAAACAAAAAAAGTGGGAAGAAATCGAAAAAATCAAAAAAAAAAGATAAGAATGGAGAATCTGAAGAGTTAGAACTTGATTTTAATCTTGACGAATAAAAACAATAGCCAAAAAAAGAAGAGGTGGTCATTGATGGTCACCTCTATTTTATTATGGGAGAAAAAATGAGAAACTATGTAAAATTACTGATACTTATTGTCGTGATGGTTTTAACCATATCGTGTACAGTTAAATATATTCCAATTCCCACAAATGATATCATTATTACAGAAGATTTCGGAATTTATAAGACAAAGGGATATTCTTTTGCTGCAGAGAATAAATACTGGGTTAAAGATCCACAAGATATTACAGATTATTTTACAACTTTTTATGTTACCCTAAGAAATAAAACCTCTGTTCCAATGAATGTAGATAAAGAGGATCTTGTTTTACTTGATGAATTGGGAAATCAATACGATGCTGTAAGCATTGACTACCTCGAAAAAATGTTATTACCCAAGCAACTAGAGTTTTTAATGCTTTCTAATATTGAAGATTCTAATACACTTGATAATACAGATAGTGAATTTTCGGACCTTCTGGATAATAGGAAGCAAATATTGGAAAGATGGAGAAGATCAAAAAGAAATCTTATAACTTATTCTTTTCATTTTGGGAAAGTACAACCAGGTGCACAAAAATCTGGATATGTATTTTTTCCTAAACTTGAATCACGAAATGATAAATGTCAAATCGTTTTTAGAGGAAAAAAAATCGAATACATCCGAAGTGATGTAAAAGATAAAACGAAATTTTTGGAAAAAGAGTAAAAAGAATTTGTTCTAAAGTTGGATATATTATTGTTTCCATTTAGTTGTAATTGGTTTACTAATTCTGTATAGTATTCCTAACATTGACAAATATCACAATTTATAAATTTTCGCTTTAATAATATATAAAAGGAAATGTTTATGTTAGATTTTATCCATAAAGAAAAAAGAAGTCATTATTCAGAGGAATTGAACAAAAAGAATGTTGGAGAAGAAGTAACTTTAATGGGCTGGGTTCATCGCAGAAGAGACCTGGGTGGGCTCATTTTCATCGATTTACGTGATGTGAAAGGGAAAGTTCAAATTGTTTTCCATCCACAAAATAAAAAGGTTCATGCAAAAGCGGGAAAACTACGGAATGAATTTGTCATTGCTGTTATCGGTAAAGTTGTAAGGCGCGACACTGCAAATGTCAATCGGGATATGGCTACAGGAGAAATAGAAATTGAAGCTCAAAAGTTATTACTCTTGAACAAATCTAATCCGCTGCCAGTTCAAATTAATGAAAACATATTAGCAGATGAAGACCTTAGATTGAAGTACAGATATCTTGATCTACGAAGAGAAAAATTAAAAGATATTATGTTGATGCGCCATGAAATTGTTTATGCTATCAGAGAATTTTTAGTTAAGAACAACTTTTATGAAATAGAAACTCCAATGTTAATGAAGAGTACACCTGAAGGAGCTCGAGACTATCTTGTCCCGAGCCGGATACAAAACGGTAAATTCTTTGCACTTCCTCAATCTCCTCAAATCTACAAACAACTTTTAATGATCAGTGGCTTCGATCGTTACTTTCAGATAGCAAGATGCTTTAGAGATGAAGATCTGAGAGCAGATAGACAACCAGAATTTACTCAACTAGATCTTGAGATGAGTTATGTATCTCAGGGCGAGATTTTCCAAATGATGGAGAACTTGTTCAAATTCGTTTATGAAAAAGTATTAGACCATGAACTTGATATTCCATTTCCTAAATTAACATATACTGAAGCTATGAATAGATATGGTACAGATAAACCCGATACACGTTTTGATATGGAATTAATCAATATTTCAAAAATAGTAGCAAACTCAGAATTTAGAGTGTTCAGCGGAGCTATAAAGAAAGGTGGGAGCGTTCGTTGTATTGTGGCTCCTAATTGTGCTAATTTTTCCAGGAAAGATATTGATAAATTGATTGATAAAGCTAAACATGAAGGCGGTAAAGGTCTTGCCTATACAAAGTATCAGGATAATGAATTTAAATCTGGCATCACAAAATTCCTAACTGATTCTGAAAAAAAACAAATTTTAGATAAAACCGGAGCGAAAAATGACGATCTCATCTTGTTTGCAGCGGATACAAATAAGATGGTCTTCAAAGTATTAGCAGAAATTAGAAATCATCTTGGGAAAGAGCTTAAACTTTATGAAGATGACCAATTTAACTTTCTTTGGATAACCGATTTTCCATTATTCGAATACAATGATGAGGAACAACGTTGGGAGACTGCTCATCATATGTTCACTCTTCCAAAGGAAGAACATCTGCAATTTTTTGAAACCGGAGAATATGATAAAATACAAGGACAACTTTACGATTTAGTTTGTAATGGATTAGAACTGTCCTCCGGTAGTATTCGTTGTCACAGTTTGGAAATTCAAAAGAAAATATTCGATGTATTGGGTTTTTCAGAGAAAGAATTAGACAAAAAGTTTGGTTTTTTCCTCAATGCTCTAAAATATGGAACTCCACCGCACGGAGGAATAGCACCGGGAATAGATCGAATAGTTATGATCATGAGCGGTGCTAACTCTATTCGAGATGTAATTGCATTTCCAAAAACATTACAAGCAACTGATATCATGAGTGAATCTCCATCTTTTGTTTCTCAAAAGCAATTGAATGAACTTGGATTAAAGATTTCTCAGAAAGATAGTAACAAAAATTGAGCGCTGATATAAAATGTGGTCTTGAACATAGATCCCGATAGATAATCAGTTGGTAAGAATGAAAAAAATAGCATCAAAAACTTTCGGCTGTAAGGTAAATCAATATGAGACATCTTGCATAGTTGATGAATTTTTAAACAGGGGCTATAAAAAATGTGAATTCTCTGAAATTGCTGATGTGTACATCATTAACACCTGCACAGTTACGAATAGAACAGACTATAAAAGTAGAAATGCAATTAGGAAAGCACTAAAAAAAAAGCAGGAATATAGTAACGCAAAAGTAGTTGTAACAGGTTGTTATTCCCAAAGAAAGAAAGAAGAGATCAAAGCTCTAGGTGCTGTCGATCTTATAGTAGATAATAATAGCAAAAGTAAGATCTATCGGCTTCTTAATACAAAAAATGAACCAGAACTATTTAATTCTTTGGTAAACGCCTGCCAGTTCGATGAATTATCTACAAACCAAATGTTGGATAAAACTCGGGCATTTGTTAAAGTTCAGGATGGATGTGATTATTTTTGTGCATAC
This sequence comes from Cloacimonetes bacterium TCS62, assembly GCA_001577185.1. GTDB lineage: Bacteria > Cloacimonadota > Cloacimonadia > Cloacimonadales > TCS61 > TCS61. The sequence goes on from LSCM01000067.1 coordinate 3,322, forward strand.
TGTGCAATACCATATGCAAGAGGTCATTCAAGGAGTCGCGATAAAGATAATGTTCTAAAACAAATAGAAAAATTAGTAGCCGGTGGTTATAAAGAATTTGTTTTAGGTGGAATAAATTTAGGACTATATGGAAAAGAAAAGGAAGATCATTATTTGCTTCCTCAGCTCATCGATGATATAGAAAAGATCGAAGGTGTGAAGTTAATTAGATTAAGTTCTATAGAACCTGAACTAATAACAAATGAGCTTTTAACATGTTTTAAAAATAGTAAAAAAGTTTGTCCACACTTCCATATTCCGTTGCAAGTAGGTAGTGATGAACTCTTAAAGAAAATGAATAGAAGATATACAACATCACAGTTTACAAAAACCATAAAGAGTATTAAAAACGTTTTTCCTAATGCTGCGATTGGAATAGATGTTATTACTGGAGTACCAGGCGAAACTGATAGACTATTCCAGCAAACTTATGATTATTTGAAAGATTTAGATTTCACCTATCTACATGTTTTTTCTTATTCAAAAAGACCTGGAACAAAAGCTGCTGAGATGAAGGATCAGATACATGGAAATGTGATCAAAGCTAGAACTAAAGAGTTGATCGAGTTATCAAATCATAAGACGAGAATATATCAACAGAATATTCTCAACAAGGGCATTGAATTATCAGCTATTGCTGAGCAGAAAGTAAATGATTACTGGACAGCTTTATCCGATCATTTTATACGTATTTACACGAAGGATAGTGAAGATATTTCTGGGAAATATATTAAAAGTAAACCTATAAAAATGAGGAATGATGGACTGGAAGTTATAAGGTTAACTAAATGATAGATATTCAAAATATTTCAATTGGTTTTGGCAATCAGCTTGTCTTGGAAAACATTGATCTTAAGATTCCTAAGAATGAGATCACTGTAATTGTGGGAAGAAGTGGTTGTGGGAAAAGCGTGTTAATGAAAACGATTGAAGGTCTTATTGTTCCGAGAACCGGTAAAATACTAATCGATGGTACAAATGTCTTTGATTTGAACAAAAATGAATTATTTAATTTAAGAAAAAAGATATCAATGGTTTTTCAAGCATCAGCACTTTTGGATTCTTTAAATGTTTTCCAAAATATCGCTCTACCATTGGTAGAACACAGCAAATTAAGCGATACTGAGATTGAAGTTAGAGTTTTGGATAAACTTTCACAACTGGGATTAAAAGGTGCGGAGAAAAAAATGCCAGCAGAACTCAGTGGTGGAATGAAAAAACGAGTTGCATTGGCTCGTGCTCTTATTTTAAAACCAGATTACATTATCTATGATGAACCGACAACTGGGCTTGATCCTATAATAGCAGAAGAGATAATTGAGTTAATATTAAAGTTGCAGAATACTTTCAATTTGACATCAATTATTATTACTCATGATCTAAATTGTGTGAATAATCTGAAAGGACATCTTGTTTTGTTAGAGGATAAAGAGATCATTTTTGATGGAAATTATAGTGATGTTAGTAATGTTAACAATGATTTTATGAACAAATTCTTGGGGAAAAAATGAAATTTTATGAAGATAGACGTAAATTAGAAATAAAAGTTGGAATATTTACGCTATTAGGTGTTATATTGTTAATTCTGTCTTATCTGTGGTTTACAGATTTCATGAAAGTACGTGATCAGATCACACTTAAAGTGAAATTTAATAACATTGGAAATTTGGAAAAGGGAGCAGCGGTTAATGTATTTGGTGTAAAAAGAGGATATGTTGATAAACTGATTATCATCGAGAATGGAGTTGTCTCGGAGCTAAAAGTGAATATAGAATTTCCTTTGAAATCCGGTACAGAATTTCGTATTGTAGAATCTGACTTAATGGGTAATCCTGAAGTTGAAATAAAACCCGGGAATGGCAATGAAAATTTAGATCTTAGCAAAATCCAAATTGGAGCAAACTTTACTAGTATTGCAGATTTAATTAATGATGTCGGTGATATTTTCAATGAGATCAAAGGACTTAATAAATTAGAGAAAGAAGAGGGAAATATCGTTCGGGAATTCAGAAAATTAATCGAGAATTCTAATAGACTAATGATAAATTTAAACGAATCTTATGATGAATCTCATGGTAAATTTGAAAAAATTATGACAAACTTAGAATTTATTAGTTCTCACCTAAGTGATTTACTTCAAAAGATGGATATTGAACAAACCTACCAACTAACCAATCAAGCAATAAGAAAGTTAAAGGAAACGAGTTTGGAAATTGGTCAAACAAATCAACAATTTAAAAAAATATCTCAGGAATTATTAGAAAATGATAGTAGCTTCAAAAAAATTATTAGCGAGAAAAAGTTGTATGATAATTTATTAAAAACGACATCGAATTTAGATTCGTTGATCTTAGACATTAAGCAGCATCCAAAAAAATATTTTGAAATAAAAGTTTTCTAAGGAATAAAATGAAAAAAATTGTATTACTCTTAACGATATGCTTACTATCAATGAATCTAGTGGCATATGGATTTGGGAAAAATAAGATACAAACTGAGAAAATCAACTGGAAAAAAATTGAAACTTTACATTTTGACATATACTATCCAGAAGGTTCGGACGAATTTGCCAAGATAGCTACTTTATTAACCGAAGAAGCATATTACAACATAAAAGAAGATTTAAAAAAACCGGTAAAAAATCGTATACCAATAATATTTTACAGCTCACATCAAGATTTTGCAACGACTAATGTGATTTCAGTCTTATTAAATGAAAGTGTGGGGGGATTTACTGAATCTGGTAAAAACAGAATTGCTATACCTTTCGATGGAAGCTACAAAAAACTTGAGCAGATCATTACTCACGAGCTTACACATGCATATATTAACGAGTTGAGTAGTAATATAAATAATTTATTTACATTGCACAGTTTACCATTTTGGTTTTCAGAAGGATTCCCGGAGTATAAGGCGGTGGGAGGATCAGATGTGCAAAACAATCTAGTTGTGATCGATAAATTACTCAATGACGGTTGGGGTAAGCTAGAGGAAATTTTCGGTTATTACGCCTATAGGTTAGGAGAATCCTTTCTTGTTTATATAGAAGAGGTGTATGGTAGAGAAAAAGTTATGGATCTATTTTACGCATTGCGTTTTCAATCAACTTCAAAACTTGCCTTTAAAAAGGTTTTTGGGAAAGAGTTTGAGATCATCCAAAAAAATTGGATAAATTTTCTCAAAAAAAAATATTATTCACAATATGCTAAATTCGAAGTTCCTTATGAAATTTTGGAGAGGAAAACAGATCATAAAAAAGACGGTTCTCACATAAATTATGCACCTAGTATCTCCCCGGATGGATCCACTTTTCTATATTTTTCAGATAAAAATTTACGTACTGATATATACAAAGGTTCAACTTTAGATCTATTCGAAAATAAAAAGATCATTAATGGGGAATCTACTGGAAAATATGAGGAATTTCATTTCCAAAATAACAATATTAGCTGGTATCCAAAAGGAGATAAGTTTGCCTTTGTTTCTAAAACTACAGAAGGTGATAAAATATATGTGATCGATTCTAAAACCAATAAAGTTCTTAATAGGTTTCAGTTTCCTAACTTTGATGCTATATACGAAATTGATATTGCAAATTCGAGTGATAAGATCGCATTTGGCGG
>LSCM01000068.1 GCA_001577185.1 Cloacimonetes bacterium TCS62
TCAGATCGATCCAAAAACAATGGAATCAAAAATTGTTCCCGGTCTATTTTTTGCCGGTGAGATACTCGATTGTGATGCCTACACTGGAGGATTCAATTTACAAATAGCTTGGAGTACTGGCTATGCTGCTGGGATCAGCTGTCTATAACGTTAATAAAATTAAATCAAAATTCTTTTTAAATAAATGAAGCGAGAGATACATTTTTTACATTTTTTAAATTTGTAATTCAATCATTAGTTAATAAGTAAAAACAACTCCACTGGTTGGCATTACCCACTCATCCTTATCAGTAGAAATTGAGATAATATTATTTTTGTTAGTGATCTTAGGAAACTTATTTTTCCCGGAAAAGATCGGTATTGCTTCTACATCCTTTAATTTACTTTCAAAGGTAATATTAACTCCTTTGGTCATGTCGATTATATAGATGGATAATTGTTTTGAATTTTTTGGATAATATGTCTTTGTAGAAATTGAAAAATCAACTTCTTTTCCAACTAGATTCTTTAAACTTGAATGGTAACATTTGATCTCGATACAGCCATTTGCTATCTTCATTTCGTTATATAGTTCAGTGTTATCGATCATAACTGAAGTTACAGAAAAATACATTTCCTTAAGATCAATGCTGTTATCCAAAAGCCAGCGGTATTCCACATCATTACGTAGAAAGTATTTTTCCAGATCTGCCTCGGATTTTGCACATACAACTTTAAAGAAATCATTCTGTAGCTTTTTAGAAAAAGACAGATTGGTCGTTGTTAAGAAATAATCCGGAAATTCATCAGAATCCTCAAATTTTATTGAGTGTTTAAAATTACGTCTATAGTGGATATCTCTATCCTTTTCTACAAATAATCTTTTTAAAATATCCTTGTGAACAAGATTAGCAATCTCTTTGCTTTGTAGACGTTGTTCTATAGCAGTTTCTATAATATTTCCCAGCTTGCTATCAGAAAAATCTTTGGGCATAAAATCGCGACGAAGTATAGGTGAAGAATCGATGATCTTATTATTTTCTTTATAATATCTTTTGGCTCTTCTACCAATTTGGGCTAACATTTCGTAACTCAGTCCATGATACAATGAAGTTAAATTTTCTACAGAGATAATATCATCATCATCACCCAGTAGGACGACTTCATCTCCAATTTCTAACTCAGGATTATCAGTTACATCTATAGCCGTCAGATCCATACTAATTTTCCCAATAATATCACAGATTCGATCTCTTATTTTAACTTTTCCATTATTTGAAAGAAGGAAGTCATAGCCATCTGCATATCCGATCGGCAAGATAGCGTATTTGATAGCTTTCGGAGAGATAAATGTTCTATTGTAACCAATTGGATAACCTTGTTTTGCTTTTTTTATTTGGCTAATATGGGATTTAAAGGTCATAACAGGTTTAATTTCTATTTTAGATTTCAAAGCTTTATTTGAATAAACCCCAAAAGTTAACAAACCCAGCCTTACCAGATTTGCATATTTATTGTGAAAAGTTATCACTCCGCTACTATTAGAAATATGAATGAATTTTGGATGTATTGCGATTTTATCTAATAATTTTTCAAATCTGTCAGATTGTAATTTTGTATATTCTTGGTTATCTTCTGCTGATGAAAAATGTGAGAATATTCCTTCAATTTCGATATTTTTTAATTTGTTTATTTTTTGAATATTTTTCAAAGCATTTTCATAGGAGAAACCACTCCGTCCCATGCCAGTATCGACATTGATATGTATTTTGAAATTACCCTTTTCATTTAATTTTTTTGCAAATTCTAAAGTACTAACAGATGGTATAATATCGTTTTGTTTTATCAGATCAATTTCATTTTCCATAGAGGGGGATAAAATTACTATAGGAACATTAATCCCCTGATATCGCAATAGAATTCCTTCTTGTACATTTGCAACTCCCAAAGAAATTGCCCCACATTCAATTGCTTTCCTTGCTATTTGATAAGCACCGTGTCCGTATGCATCTGCTTTAACAATTTGCATAAAATCAGCTTGTGGGTAAAAGTACTTTTTTAAAGAATTAAGATTGAACTCAAAATTACTAAGATCGATCTCTGTCCAACTTCTATCGTATTTCATTTTTGTTTCCATATATTGTATTTAATTAATATCAAAATTTAAAAGAACTTAGCAGCTAGATCTGCCAATTCGGAACGTTCTCCCTGAGTTAAGGTAATGTGTCCGACCATTTTTTCATTTTTTAATTTCTCTACAGCTATGCTAAGCCCGTTACTCTCTGAATCTAAATAAGGTATATCAATTTGATAAGGATCACCTGTAAGAACTATTTTGGTGCCTTCTCCGGCTCGAGTTATAATGGTTTTCATCTCATGAGGTGTAAGGTTTTGAGCTTCATCTACAATGATGAACTGATCTGGGAGGCTACGACCCCGGATATAGGTAAGCGGTTCCAGCTCAATAAATCCAAAATCTAGATAATCATCTATTTTTGGATGTTTTTTCCCGAAAATTTTACCGTTATTGTTATCCTCATCTTCATTTTTACCACTTAATAGTATTTCCATATTATCGAAAATTGGCTGCATCCAAGGATTAAACTTCTCTTTTTTAGTTCCAGGAAGAAATCCAATGTCCTTTCCTAATGGGGAAACTGGTCTAGAAACAACTAGTCTAGTATAATTATTTTCTTCAATAACCTGATTCAATCCTGCTGCAAGGGCGATAAGTGTTTTCCCAGTTCCGGCGATACCCACTAAACTAACTAGTTTAATATCCGGATCTAGTAGTAAATCGAAAGACATAGTTTGTTCCATATTTCTCGAAGTTATACCAAACAGATCCTGGCCTGTATAAAATTTGATAGGATAAATCGTATCATTTTCTACTGAATATCTTGCCATTAAGCCATCTTCACTATTTTTATTTAAACAAAATATTACAAATTGATTCGGATAGATTTTTCCAAAACTGTTTTTAATGAATTCTTGCTCTTTGAATTCGTTAATCTCTTCTTTAGAAACAACTTTTCTGATGTATCCATTATAAAGTTCTGAAAAATTTATTTTATCTGTTTCAAAGTTTGAGGATTTCAAACCAACAGCATCGGCTTTTATGCGGACATTAGCATCTTTCGAAACTAAGATAATCTCTTTTTCTGGTTTCTTTTTCTTTATATAAAGTGCTGTACCAATGATCAAGTTATCATTTGTATCAGTTATCAGGACATCGTTTGCTGTTTCAGAAACATTTCTACTTAATACTATTTGGATAATTCCACCGTGTTTAGTTTCTACTCCATCCTTTAAACTACCTTTTACTCGAAGTGCATCAAGATAACGACCAATTTGACGGGCATTTCTACCTTTTTCATCAACACCTTTTTTAAAATTATCTACCTCTTCTATCACTGTGATCGGTATGATTACAGTATTATCTTCAAATGTAAACATAGCTCTTGGATTGTGAATTAGAACATTGGTATCTAAAACATAGATCTTAGTGCTCATTTAATCTCCTTATTATTTATTAGTCTAACTTTATGAAGATAGCAAAAGTATGTCAAACGAAAATAGTAAATTTTATTTCTTATAAATATAGACGAATTTGTTTTTTTAGTTCATTTGGTAAAATAATTTTTTTTGTTAAATTACTTCAAGATTATTATTGATATTATATTTTCAAAAAATTCTTGCTTTCTTAGTGTTAGAATTTTTAGTGTCTCCTCAATGAAAGTATTTGTGGAGTTAAGTTATGGGAATGCGCAGAAAAGGCAGAGAGATAGCGATCAAAGTCCTCTATTCTTTAGAATATGATGAAAGTGAAGAAACCATAGATTTATATAAAATTAAATTAGAAGAAATGACAGAAAATGAAGATTTTAACAATCAGAATAAAATCTTTGAATTTGCAAGTAACTTAGTCGAAGGTACTGTAGAAAACAAAGATGAGATAGATCTTAAGATCCAACATCATTCAAAGAATTGGTCATTTGATCAAATTGCACATTTGGATAAATCTATACTCCGAGTTGCTGTTTTTGAATTATTGTTCACCGATACTGCCCCTCCTATAATCATGAATGAAGCTATTGAGATCACTAAAAAGTATTGTACAGATAATTCTGGTAAATTTGTTAATGGTATTCTTAATGCGATTTCCAAAGAAAATGCGGAATAAATATTTATGAAGCAATTAAATTGTTCTATAGGAGTTTTAGCTTATAATGAAGCTGCAAATATTGAAAAATTATTAAATTCACTCACATCACAAAAATTAGACAAAGTAAATATTAAAGAGATTATCGTAGTTTCTAGTGCTAGCACCGATGGTACAAATGAGATCGTAGAAAAATTTTCTGAGAATAACGAAAACGTTAAGCCAATCGTTGAAGATGAACGTAGAGGTAAATCTGCAGCTATCAATACCTTCATCAAAGCTGCAGGATCAGAGATATTAGTTATTGAAAGCGGGGATACAATACCAGCTTCAAATACGATCGAGCAAATGATCACACCTTTTTTTGATGAAAAAATTGGCATGACTGGTGGAAGACCTACTCCGGAAAATGATCCTGATAGTTTTATTGGTTATAGTGTAAATCTTCTTTGGAATTTGCATCATAAGATGGCTATGATCTCACCAAAATTAGGCGAAATGGTTGCTTTTCGAAAAATATTCGAAGAGATTCCACCTGAAAGTGCAGTAGATGAAGCTAGTATTGAAGCCATAATAAAAGACAATGATTTAATTTTAAAATATGTACCTGAAGCAATAATATACAATAAAGGACCAGAAAATATCTCTGATTTCATAAAGCAACGGCGAAGAATTGAGACAGGTCATCTTTGGTTAAAAGAGAATCAAAAGTATTCTGTTACATCACAAAATAAAGATATTCTGTTAAAACTTACCTGGGAAGAATTAAAGAAAAATCCTTTGAAGATCTTGAATTTATTTGGTACTGCCTGCTTGGAGCTGTATAGTAGATTACTAGGATGGTATGATTTTAAAATAAAGAAAAAAAATCCTTTTAAGTGGGATATTGCTCACTCAACAAAAAATTTAGAATAAATATGATCAAAATTTTCTTAAGAACTTTGTTATACAAGATATTCATGAAGTTAGGATTTCCCAAGATCCTACCTATGAATTATACGATTAGTCTGTTATATACTTGCAATTCTAGATGTAAGACATGTAATATCTGGAAGAAGAGAGCAAATAACCTCACACTATCCGAGTACAAAATAATCTTTAAGAAACTTGGCAAGTCACCTTACTGGATAACTTTAAGTGGGGGAGAGCCATTTCTTAGAAAAGATATTGTGGATATTTGTAAAATAATTTATAAATATTCCAAACCAGCTATTATTAATATTCCAACCAACGGAATTCTTAAAGATAAAATCGTGGATGCAGTTTCGGAAATTGCTCGCTCTTGTCCCAAATCACAAATAATTATCAATCTATCTATTGATGGAATTGAAGAACAGCATGATGAGATCCGCCAAGTAAAAAATAATTACCAAAAAGTTATTTATACTTTTAATAAGTTAAAAAAACTAAAATATAATAATTTATCGATTGGTATACACACTGTAATTTCCAAGGAAAATGTGAATGATATCCCTCGCATCTCTAATATTTTAATGAACCAAGAGCCTGATTCATACATTACTGAAATTGCGGAAAATCGTGTTGAATTGGATACTATGGATTCAGATATTACTCCCGATATGATCTCTTATGGAACTGCGATCGATTATTTGATACATAGGATAAAAAATCGTAAATTTAGTGGTATGAATAAAATTACACAAGCTTTTCGAATTGAATATTACTCACTTGTTAAAAAGATACTGCGGGATAAAAAACAAGTGATACCATGCTATGCTGGAATTGCATCAGCTCAGATCTCTCCCCAAGGGGAAGTATGGTCTTGTTGTATGAAAGCAAAATCTTTTGGAGCTCTAAGAAAAAATGACTATGATTTTAAAAGAATCTGGTTCAATAAGAAAATGAAAAAGGAAAGAAGATCTATCAAAAATGGTGAATGTTACTGTCCTTTAGCAAATGCATCTTACACAAATATGTTGATGGATTTTCCAACTTTGTCCAGAGTTTTCTACCGATCTTTCCTTAAATGGTGGAGTTAAATTTTAAAAATGTGTTTACATATACTGAATGATCTATTATTTAAATTTTCTAAGAGGTGAACTTTTAATGCAGATTAATAAAGAATCATATGAAGGAATTAATTATTGTGTGAAGTGTGGTGAAAAGCTTGAGATCCAACACGACGCAGAAGGAAAATTACGTCCAAAATGTTCACACTGTGGTTGGACTTTTTATAAAAACCCGATCCCTGCAGCTGCAGTTGTTATACTAAATGATAAGAAGGAGATTGTTGTTATTAAGAGAAAGACTCAACCTAATAAAGGTGGTTGGGCTTTACCTAGTGGATATATTGAGATAAATCAAACTCCTAAGGAATGTGCAGTTGATGAAATGAAAGAGGAAACAAACTTAGAGGGAAAAGTAATAAAAAAGTTGGGTTATTTTGCTGACAATTCCCCTATCTATGAAAAAGTTATATCTTTTGGTTTTCTTATGAAGATCATAGGAGGTAAGCTTCAGGCGGGTGATGATGCTGCTGAAGCGTGCTACGTCGCATTTGATGATCTACCGGAAATTGTTTTCCCATCGCATTTGAAATTCATTGAACAAGTAAAAAAGTTTATAGATAAGTAGTAGTTTAATTTTTTGGAATTATAGAGAAGTAATATAAGATAAATATATATTCAATTTTTCTTAGATAATTTTCAAGTTTAATTAAGAGAGGATAGTATGGAAAT
>LSCM01000069.1 GCA_001577185.1 Cloacimonetes bacterium TCS62
ATAATTAAACTAGATGATAAAGGTGTGGCATTTCTCGAGAAGATCGTCGAATTAAGTGGCGAATCGATTACAATGTGTGAGCAATGTGGAACATGTTCAGGCGGGTGTCCATTTGTTGCTGAAATGGATATTACACCTTCACAAATAATGCGTGAAGTCATGTTGGGGAAAAAAGATGTGATGGATAGTAAGACAATGTGGATCTGTGCTTCATGTTTTACTTGTACTGTTCGCTGTCCGCGAGAGCTCGATGTTTCGAAAGTTGCAGAAGCTCTTCGCCAAGTAAAACTACGTACTGCGATCGACGAAATAGATATTGAAAAGATTAGTAGAAAGGAAGCAAAAAAATTACCATCAATTGCAATTGTTGGCAATTTCCGTAAATTCACTGGATAAAATAATAGGAGAAAATAAATGAAATTACCTTATTTTCCGGGTTGTACACTCAAGACGACAGCTAAGAATTTTGAAAGCTCTGCTCTTGCTACTGCAAAAAAGATAGGCATGGAATTAATTGAACTGGATCGTTGGAATTGTTGCGGTGTCGTATCATCGCTAACTAGTGATGATCTGATGAAGCATTTGGCACCTGTTCGTAATTTCCTTAGAGTGCAAGAAATGAATAAGCAGGAAAAGATAAAGGATGAAAACAGATTAGTAACCCTTTGTGCCATGTGTTATAATACTCTTAGCCTTTCTAATAAGCGGATGCAGGAAAATCCGGATGATCTCGATAAGATAAACGATTTTATGCACAAAGAAGAGGAAGATTATCATGGTAATGTAGATGTGGTTCATTTCCTCTCTATTTTGAAAGAATACGGTTTTAAAAAATTAGCTAGTAAAGTTATAAATCCGCTGAAAGATATGAAAGTGGCTTCCTATTATGGATGTACATTGCTGCGACCAAAAGAGATATCTATCGATGATACTGAAGATCCGAAGTTAATGGAAGATCTTGTTGAAACACTTGGAGCAAAAGTAATAGATTGGGATGCTAAAAGCCGTTGTTGTGGAAGTTATCATACAGTAAATAATGTGGATATTGTACATAGATTAGTACAGGGGATCATCGATGATGCAAGAAAGCACGGTGCCGAAGCCATTATTACTTCCTGCCCTTTGTGTGCTTTCAATCTGGATACCAGGCAAAGTGAGATCAAAGAAAAAAATGATGATTTCCAAACTATCCCGATTTATTATTTTACACAATTGATGGGAATAGCTTTAGGAATAGAAGAGAACGAATTGGGTTTAGAATTTAATAAGATCGATCCAAATGCGCTTTTAAAAGATTTAAAATTAATATAATAAACCTGTAAGGAGGAATAAGCATAATGGAAGAAAAACGAAAAATGATAAAAGTCTATTTAGCTGGAGAACTATTTAAAGTACCAGAAGGTTCCACTATAATGATGGCTTTAGAATATGCTGGTTTTCAACTTAAGCGCGGAGTTGGCTGTAGAGAAGGCTATTGCGGAGCTTGTGGTACAGTATATCGTGAAAAAGGCGACTATAAATTACAAGGCGGATTAGCTTGCCAAACTGTTGTTACAGATGGTATGGCTGTCGCGCAAATACCGTTTGTACCAGCTGAAAAACCAACTTATGATCTGGAAGATCTTACTCCAGATGTTAACACCTTCACAGAACTATTCCCCTCAGTTTTTAGATGCGTTTCTTGTAATACTTGTACGAAAGCATGTCCCCAAGATATCGAAGTTATGGATTACATTCAGGCTATAATTCGTGGTGATATAGCCAAAGCAGCAGATATCTCTTTCGATTGTATTCGTTGTGGACTCTGTGCTATGAGATGCCCAGCTGAAATTGTTCAATATGATGTTGCTACTTTAGCTCGCCGACTTACAGGTAAATACCTTTCTAAGAAAAGTCCCGAATTAGATAAGAGATTGGAAGAGATGGAAGCAGGGAAATTTGATGAAGAGATAAAAAAGCTAAAAAATATGCCAAAAGATAAACTCACAAAAGAGTACTATAATAGAGAAATAAAAATTTCATAAACGGGAGATAAAATGTATCCAGATTATATGCTTAAATCGATAAAGAATGTAGAAAAAACAAGGGCGAAAAGGTTACAATTAGCAAAAAAATATGGAAAACAAGTTTATGATCCAATGTCCGAAGAAGAAAGAGAAAAGATTTTAAATATATATCATCCCGATTATAAAGAAGATGCGCTCAGGGAGCTAAGAATTGGACCTAATAAAGGCGAAAAGATAATCAATGAAGTAGTTGACGTTATGGAAGCTTATCCTCGCAATCCTTCAAAAACTTTTGACCTCTCAAATTTTGATTATGAAACAGATGTGCTTGTTATCGGTGCTGGCTCTGCTGGGCTTTCTGCTACTTTGGAAGCTTCTCAAAAAGATGTGAATACGATGCTGGTAACTAAATTACGCTTAGGTGATTCCAATTCTATGATGGCTCAAGGTGGAATTCAAGCTGCAGACCAAGAAGATGATTCACCAGTTAACCATTATTTGGATGTAATCGGCGGCGGCCATTTCGACAATAAAAAAGATCTGGTGGAAGCACTGGTAATGGATGCTCCACAATCGATAAAATGGTTAGAAGAACTAGGTGTAATGTTCGATAAGAATGAAGATGGTTCTATGATGGTAAAATCCGGTGGTGGTACTTCCAGGAATAGAATGCATTCAACTCGTGATTACACAGGCGCTGGTATTTGTAGAGTTTTAAGAGATGAAGTACAAAATCGAGCTGATAAAATTGACATTTTAGAATATTGCGCGGCTACAGAATTGATCTTAGATGATAAAGGACAAATAGCCGGTGCAGTTGTATATCATCTTGATCTAAAAGAGTATTTTTTGATCAAAGCTAAAAGCGTGATCTTAGCTACTGGTGGTTTTGGTAGATTACATATTCGTGATTTCGAGACCACTAACCATTATGGAGCAACTGCGGATGGCCTGGTAATGGCTTACCGTGCCGGAGCAAATTTATTATATATGGATTCAGTTCAATATCATCCAACCGGGGCAGTATTTCCAGAACAAATTGTTGGTTTTCTCTGTACAGAAAAGATCAGAGGTCTAGGAGCACAACCGGTTAACAAAGACGGTGAACTATTTGTTTATCCTTTAGAACCAAGAGATATTGAAGCTTCTGCTTTCATCCGAGAATGTGAGGAGGACAGAGGTGTGAAAACTCCTTCAGGTTTAAAAGGTATCTGGCTTGATAGTCCCTTGATCGAGCAACTTAGTGGAGAAGGAACAATTGAGAAAAATCTGCCAGCAATGCTAAGACAATTCCAAAGATTTGATATCGATATTCGTAAATATCCGATGCTAGTTTTTCCTACTTTACATTACCAAAATGGAGGCTTAGAAATAAATGCTAAAGCTGAAACTAGCATTCCTGGCCTTTATGTTGCAGGAGAAAATTCAGGTGGTGTTCATGGTAGAAATCGCCTGATGGGTAATTCTCAATTGGATATCATCGTCTTCGGAAGAAGAGCTGGTACTAATGCTGCTAATAGAGTTCTAGATGGAGTAAAATTAGGTAAACCAACTTTGGAACATGTGGATAAATATGCAAAACAAGTTGAAAAATTGGGTATAGATAAAAATATCATTTCCCCTATGATCCTTCCTGATTATATTCCCGAACATATCAAAGCAAAACAACTCACAACTAATTATCAAGGAACATTATTTTAATGAGAAATTATTTTGAGGTTTTATGAACATACATGAGTATCAAGCTAAACAGATTTTTGCAGATTATGGACTTCCCATCCAAAATGGAATAATGATCCGTAAGTTGGAAGACGCTAGAGATGCAGCACGGAAAATCGGTGGAGATTTTTGGGTGATCAAAGCTCAGATCCATGCAGGTGGAAGAGGTAAAGGTGGAGGTGTAAAATTTGCTAAAACTTTGGATGAAGTTGAAAAAAAGGTCAGCGAAATTTTAGGAATGAACCTTGTTACTCATCAAACGGGTCCTTCCGGAAAATTGGTTAAAAGGGTTTATGTGGCTGGTGGTGTAGATATAAAGAAAGAATATTATCTGGGAATGGTTTTAGATCGAACTTCTGAAATGCCTGTAATGATGGCATCTACAGAAGGAGGTATGGAAATTGAGAAAGTAGCATCTAGAACACCGGAGAAAATCATTAAGGTTGAAATTGACCCATTAATTGGTTTTCAGGGATTTCATGCTAGAAAATTAGCATTTGGAATGGGTCTTTCCAAAGATCAGATGAGAACTTTTTCTAAATTTGCAAGTTCATTGTATCGAGTCTATTCTGATAAAGATGCAAGTCTTATCGAGATTAATCCGTTGGTATTAACTAATAATGATGAATTCATTGCACTGGATGCAAAGATGAACTTTGATGATAATGCTTTATTCAGACATTCCGATATTCAAAAAATGCGTGATCTGGATGAAGAAGAACCAACAGAGATCGAAGCAAAAAAATACGGGCTTAGTTACGTTAAGCTGGATGGTAATGTTGGATGTATGGTCAATGGTGCTGGATTGGCGATGTCTACTATGGATATAATAAAACATGAAGGTGGAGATCCTGCTAACTTTTTAGATGTTGGTGGAACGGCCAGTGCTGAAACTGTTGCCAAAGGTTTTGAGATAATCCTGAAAGATAAAAATGTTAAAGCAATATTTGTGAATATATTTGGTGGGATTGTTCGCTGTGATAGAATTGCTAATGGAATATTGGAAGCTACTAAGAAAATAGAAGTAAAAATTCCGCTTGTTGTTAGATTGGACGGAACAAATTCTAAGAAAGCAGCAAAGATTCTACAAAATGCAAAGACAGAAAATATTATTAATGCTGATGATCTTGCTGATGGCGCAAAAAAGGTAGTTTCTGCAGCAACGGGAGTTTTGAAATGAGTATTCTTGTTAATAGTAATTCAAAGGTTGTTGTTCAAGGTTTTACCGGAAAAGAAGGTACTTTTCATGCTAAACAATGCCTAGATTTTGGAACTAATATTGTAGCTGGAGTTACTCCCGGAAAAGGTGGAAACGTTCATCTTGGGAAACCTGTTTTTAATACTGTAACAGAAGCTATCAAGCAAACTCAAGCGGATACAAGCGTCATATTTGTTCCTCCTGCTTTTGCTGCTGATGCAATAATGGAAGCAGCGGCTGCTGGTATTAAGACAATAATTTGTATAACTGAGGGTATTCCTGTATCTGATATGGTTATTGCTAAAAGATTTGTTAGATCAAATGGAGCAACTTTAATTGGTCCTAATTGTCCCGGTGTAATTTCTGCAGGTCAGGCCAAGATTGGGATAATGCCCGGTGTTGTATTTAAAAAAGGAAATGTGGGTGTAATATCTAAGTCTGGAACTCTCACTTATGAAGCTGCAAATCAGGTAGTACAGGCAGGCTTTGGCATAACTACAGCCATTGGAATAGGTGGAGATCCGATCATTGGTACGGATTACATCGAGTTATTAAAATTATTTGAAGCAGATGAAGAAACCAAAGCTATAGTTATGATCGGAGAGATCGGTGGAGATCTTGAGATAAAAGCAGCTGAATTTATAAAAGAAAATATAACTAAACCTGTGATTGCCTTTATCGCGGGGCAAACAGCACCCAAAGGTAAAAGAATGGGACATGCTGGAGCAATAATTGCTGGTAGTAAAGGTACAGCTCAGGAAAAAATGAAAGCTTTAACAAATGCAGGTGTTATTGTGTCAGAAACTTCTGCAGAAATTGGAGAACAAGTTAAACAAGTATTTATTTAGATCTTATAATGAAAGAACTAATTAATCAAACT
The DNA here is from genome assembly GCA_001577185.1 of Cloacimonetes bacterium TCS62. Taxonomy (GTDB): domain Bacteria; phylum Cloacimonadota; class Cloacimonadia; order Cloacimonadales; family TCS61; genus TCS61. Next base: position 5,804 of record LSCM01000069.1, read on the forward strand.
ATCGGGGAATTTTATCAACAAACTAGAAAACATCATGATATAGTATGGAATGAATTGAAAAACAAAAAATTTTTAAATAAACAATTTATCAAACATCATCCCATAATCTTGGAAGATGATGCTGAAAAGAGTGTTTTTATTACTGATTTCTATTGTCCTGAACACAACTTAATAATTGAGCTTGATGAAGGTATACACACTATTCAACCAAATTATTTCAAAATTAGAGAAAAATTAGTTGATCAGCAGAAATACAGAGTATTACATTTTAGCAATGAACAAATAGCAAATGAACTAAATGAAGTAATTGTTCGATTAGGGCAACATATAATAGGATTACATTTACAGAATAATTAGTAAAAATCAAAAGGGGAGCCTATGCGCAATGTTAATGTAAAAAAGATCATTTCCAAAGTCAAGAAGTTATGCATTGATGCTAATTTGCATTTAGGAGATGATGTGATTTCTAAGATTAAAGAATTTCAAGAAGATGAGGAATCTGAAACTGCAAAAGAAGTACTTTCTATTTTGCTTGAAAATTATGAATTAGCAGCTCGGGAAAGAATGCCAATTTGTCAAGATACTGGAGTAGCTGTCGTTTTCATTGAATTAGGACAAGAGGTTCATATCGAAGGTGGAGATTTTGTTAAAGCTATCAATGAAGGCGTTCGAGAGGGTTATAAGGAAGGATATTTAAGAAAATCTATGGTGGATGATCCTGTGATCGATAGAATAAATACAAAAGATAATACACCTGCAATTATCTATACTGACATTGTTCCCGGTGACCAACTAAAAATTACTATCGCTCCCAAAGGGGGAGGTAGCGAAAATATGAGCGAAGTTAAAATGATGAAAGCTGCTGATGGAATTGAAGGTGTGATAGATTTTGTGGTAGATCGCGTAAAACGTTCTGGTGGAAATCCTTGCCCACCAATTGTCGTAGGTGTGGGGTTAGGTGGAAATTTTGAGCAAAGCGCTTTGTTAGCGAAAAAATCACTTTTGCGCCCTTTAACTGAAACAAATCCAGAAAAAAAATGGGCTGAAGTAGAATTAGAAATACTGAAAAAGATAAATGACCTGGGAATTGGACCACAAGGACTTGGTGG
>LSCM01000007.1 GCA_001577185.1 Cloacimonetes bacterium TCS62
GGTAGTCATTATTGTTGAAATTGCTTGACGTTAAGGCAATAATCAAAATTTTGGTGACAAACAAAATTAAATAAAGAAAAGGAGACACAATGAAGAAAAAAGTAATTATTATGGGTGCTGCTGGACGTGATTTTCATAACTTCAATTGTTATTATAGAAATAATAAAGATTTTGAAGTAGTAGCTTTTACAGCTACACAGATCCCAGATATTGAAGGAAGAAAATATCCTGCTGAACTGGCAGGCGAATTATATCCTGAGGGAATACCAATTCATGCAGAAAAAGAGATAGTTGAACTCATAAAAAAACATGATATCGATGAAGTAGTTTTTGCTTATAGTGATGTGCCTCATGAACGTGTTATGAATAATGCTTCATTAGTAAATACAACCGGTGCTGATTTTAAGCTGATGGGAATGAAAAACTCTGTTGTGAAAACTACAAAACCACTTGTGACAATATGTGCAACAAGAACTGGATGTGGTAAAAGCCAAACTACTAGAACCGTAGTAAAAGAGCTTAAATCTAAAGGGCTCAAAGTTGCTTCTATTAGGCATCCTATGCCATATGGTGATCTAGCAAAACAAAAAGTTCAGAGATTTGCTGAATTAGAAGATCTTAAAAAACATGATTGTACAATTGAAGAAATGGAAGAGTACGAACCACATATTATGATGGATAGTGTGATTTATGCTGGTGTAGATTATGAAGCAATTGTACGAGAAGCTGAAAAGGAAGCTGATGTGATCGTATGGGATGGTGGTAATAATGATACTCCATTTTATGTATCAGACAATATGCTAAACATAGTAGTTGTCGATCCCCATAGACCTGATCATGAAAGAACTTATTATCCTGGTGAGACAAATCTTCTGAATGCAGATGTAGTTGTAATTAACAAGATAGATTCAGCTGATCCAGAAGGTATTCAAATTGTACGAGATAACATCCGAGAATTAAATCCAAATGCAACTGTAGTTGACGGTGCATCACCAGTTAATATTGATCAACCTGAAATTGTAAAAGGTGCAAATGTACTTATTGTTGAAGATGGACCAACTTTAACTCATGGTGAGATGAAATATGGAGCTGGTATAGTTGCCGCCGAGAAGTATGGTGCAGCAGATCTTGTAGATCCACGTGAATTTGCTGTGGGATCAATCGAAGAAACTTTTGAAAAATATCCGGAAATTGGTATTTTATTACCTGCAATGGGATATGGTGAACAACAAATTAGTGATCTGGAAAAAACGATTAATGCAACTGATTGTGATGCAGTGATTATTGCAACACCGATCGATCTGAGAAGAATCGTAAAAATAAATAAACCTGCAGCTCAAGTAAAATATGATCTACAAGAAATCGGACATCCAACAATTAAGGATATTTTAAAAGATTTCTAATTGATCATTGATTTTCATAAAGAGCAGAAAACTTTCTGCTCTTTTTTTTTGTTAGCTGCCAATTAAAAAGCATTTCTACTTACACACCCTTCACAAAGATGATCTTGGCAGAAATCAAAATATAACTTGATTAGGCCTTGTTGTAATATCTCTTTTTTTCTGATAGATTTTTTTTGTTCGTTATTCATAAATTTTTTCATATACTTAGAGATATAGTTTTCTGCTAATCTAGGATATTCTTTATAGATCTTCTTGATTATGGCTTTCAGGTCGGAATACTTCTTTTCATCAGCATAAAGCTTAACTAATGGAAGAATGATATTGATGAGTATGGTATCTATTCTGGTTTTACCAAGTAAATATTTCTGTGGGATTACATCTGATCTTTGACGGAATAATGCATGTAAATTTCTTTTGAAATTACTCAACTTAAAATTTGATTTTGGAATAGAAAACAGTTGTAGTATTGAATGAAAGATGGATGTTTCTAAACTAATATATAAAAACTCAGAAAGTTGTAACAATCTATTAACAGGATGATTTGCTGGTCTAATTCTAAAGAGTTTCCAATTGTCCTTTTCCTTGATATTATCTGATCTTGCTCTTAGTTTGAATAATTTAGATTTGAAGTTTTTTGGTATAGAAGTCGGTAAATGCTCCTCCAATTTACTATCAACTATCAAGCTAACAAGAAAATCTTCTTTTGAGATGCCTGCTTCATATCTATTTTTATAATAACTATAGGGAAAATCATTAGAAAACTTGAGCATCTGAAACTTATTCTTGCTATATCCTAAAGCTTCCATAATCCCTTGATAGATCAATTGATCAAAATCTACAAAATAGTGTTCAGCTTTGAATCTTTTAACTTTTTTTTCAAATCGTTCAAGACCAAGCTCAAATAATAACTTCTGTGTATTTTGAACATCTAATTTACTTAATAGTAAACATTTTTTATCTTTTCCCGAATATTTCTTATTCGAATACCTACGCAGAAGTTTAGAGATCTCAGTATCAAGACTTTCTTTAATCTCCAAAATTTCAATATTTTCGCCTTTCTCATTTATCGTATAATCCTTCCTGTTATCATTTTCATAAACTACGTGCAATATCACATTATTAAATTGAATATTTTCGTCATGATGGTGAGTTTTCCAGTTATAAGCTCTCTTTTCTATCTCTACATCGCCTTTTACCTTCTTATTGTCTAATTCAAAAACAGCATTTTTAAAGTCGGGACCACTATCAGTATTAAATCTTCCAGGAAAGATCACTTCAATTGTTTTACCAGAAATTGTTTTAAGATCTGAGACTAGATGTTGTGCATCCCAAATATGGTATAAAAACTTCTCATCAAATTGCATTTTCCCCTCCAATATTTATAAATTAGTTCAGCAAATCCTTAATTCTTTCTGCTATTGCTAAACAACTAGTTAATCCCGGTGATTCTATACCAATTGCATTAATAAAGTTCGGTAAATTCTTATCTGATTCCTCTTTTATATAGAAATCACGGAAATCATCATTTGGTCCCTGTAGTTTTGGTCTGATACCACAATCATCAAGATGAAGTTCGTCCGCTTCAACCTCGATATATCTATTAATGGCAGATAAAAATTCTTGCTTATATTTCTCATCCATTTTGTAATCTAATTCGTTTACGTAATAGGCATTAGGGCCAAATCGAACTTCACTGTTTAAATTTATTGTTAAATGAATCCCTAATGAAACTCCAGTAGGATCTGGTAAAGGATATATAAGATGTTCAATGTTCTGTATTCTATTACTTTTATAATATTCACCTTTACACCAATGAAGTTTCAATTTCTCTCTTTTCAAAGATATGCCAACCTTACTAGCTATTCGATCCGAATGCAACCCAGCGCAATTAATAACAGTTTGAGCTACAAAAATATCTCCATTTCCAAAATTAACCTGATATGAATCATTTCTCCTGTTGATAGAAACCACTTCCATTTTATAAACTAAAAATGCACCATTCTCTTCTGCTTTTTTTTCTAACTTTTGCATTAATTCATGGGTGTCGATAATTCCTGTGGATTTCACCTTGAGTGCCTTCACAGCTTTAATTTGAGGTTCTAGATTTTTACATTCATCTTCTTCGATTAACTCCAGATCTTGTACTCCGTTCTTTACACCATTTTCCTTCAGTTTGATCAGCTCGGGAATCTCTTCCTCTTGGGTAGCTACAATCAGTTTTCCACAATTATTGTATTGGATATTGTTATTCCTTGCAAAGTTGTACAGCATGTTCAATCCTTTTACGCACAATTTTGCTTTATACGAATTTTGTGGGTAATATATACCAGAATGTAATACTTCACTATTTCTGCTGCTGGTATGAAGCCCAAAGGATCTTTCTTTATCTACAACTACGACATCATCGTAAACTTCCGATAACACTTTAGCAACAGAAAGTCCAATAACTCCAGCCCCAATTATCAGTTTATCTACTTTTTCCATCAGAAAATATCCTGTATTAGATTTCCATATTATCTATAAGTCGAGTATTTCCTATATATATAGCAAGCAAGATTCTACACCCCTTCTTTAAATTATCTAAATGCTCAAGAGTGGCTGAATCAACAACTTCTATATAGTCAATAGTACCATTCAGGTCTTCAATTAATTCTGTCATTTTAGCAATTATTTCACTAGTAGAAGTGATATTATTATTAAACAACTTTTTAGCCATTAGTAAGGATTTATGAAGCGCGAGAGCATTTTTTCTATTATCCTCTGATAAATACTTATTTCTAGAACTCATAGCTAAACCATCTGATTCACGGATTATGGGGCAGCCTATTATTTTGGTTTTAAAATTTAGATCTTTTGCCATTTGCCGTAATACAACTAGTTGTTGAAAATCTTTTTCCCCCATGAACATCTTATCAGGATCAATTAAATTCATTAACTTGGTGACGATCGTTGTAACTCCGCGAAAATGATTTGGTCTAGATTTACCACAAAGAACTTGAGTTATCTTATCAACAGTTACCCAGGTTTTATAACCAGTCGGATACATTTCCTTTTCACGAGGAAAAAAAATTAGATCTACCCTTAAATCAGATAATAATTGCAAATCTCTTCCCAGATCTCGAGGATAATCTTCAAGATCTTCACTGGGTGAAAATTGAGAAGGATTTACAAAAATACTCACAACAACAAAGTCTGATTCTTTTTTTGCTGTTTTTACTAGACTAAGATGTCCTTCATGAAGATAACCCATTGTTGGTATAAAACCTACATTTCCTTTAACCTTTGATAACTTTTGTCTTAATTCCTCTATGGTTTTTATTATTTTAGTTCTCATTAAATTTTATAATATTTTTTATTTGTATCATCTTCAACAACAATAATCTTTTGTTTCATACTATCTATCTCATCTTCATCCACAAGTGCATAATTCACGATAATAATTTTATCATCTAAACTTACTAATCTTGCTGCTGCACCATTTACACCAATTATACCACTTCCGGCTTCTCCCTCAAGAATATAGGTAGAAAATCGATTTCCATTGCTTATATTATAAATATCGACTTTTTCACCTGGTTTCATACCCGTTTCTCTTAGAAGGTTACTATCAATTGTTATACTACCAATATAATTTAAATCTCTCATCGTAACATGGGCTCTATGAATTTTAGATAACAACATTGTTCTTTGCATTTTACCTCCACTATGTTTCATATCCATTTATTTAAATTACTAATTTTTGTAAATAAATTTTACAAGTGCTTAATTTGGAAAACTCCGAGAAGATCTTTTAGTTAGTAACTTAATCTAATTTTTCTACCAATTTTGTGCTATCTTAGAACCACGTTTCTCATCTACAAATTGTAATAGAATGAACCCAGTTACAAAGAATATCAATACTGATAATATTGCCCAGCGTTGATCACCAGTAATTCTAGCAATCTCACCATAAACTAATGGACCTAGTATAGAGGCTATTCTACCTGTAACAGAGTAAAAACCAAAGAATTCCGCCATTTTATCATTCGGGGTGAGTAATACCATCATGGTTCGACTACTAGATTGACTTGAACCAATTGCTATTCCAGCAAGAATACCAACATAATAAAATTCTTTCAGATCTCTGGATAAAAATGCTGCAATTATTACCATGATCCAAACAATTAAGGTTATACTAATAGTTTTTTTTGCACCGATCTTATCCAAAATGTAACCAAAGATGAGAGCACCAAATATTGAACTGACATTGGCAATGATAAAATAAGTTATTAATTCCTTCTCATCCATACCAAATCTTGTAGCACCATATATAGCAGCAAAGCTAATTACAATAATAATCCCGTCATTGTAAATAAGGTAGCTTACAATAAATTTTATTAGTTCTTTGAAATTAGAAATATTTTTAACAGAATTTTTGATACGTTTATAGGCAACTTTGAAGTAATTTGTACGTTTGGAACTTTTCTTTACTTCTTGCAATAAGATAAACGTTGGAATAGCAAAAATTCCAAAAAAAGCAGCTATGGTCGGAAAAACTAATCTTACCCAATCATTATGGACAAGGGGTAAAATAAGAAATAGTGATAATAATCCTCCTATATAACCAACAGCCCATCCCAGACCAGAGATCCTACCGATTTCATTTCGAGGAGCTACATCTGGCAAAAGAGCATTATAAAATACATTGCCATTATTAAATCCAAAATTAGCTATGATAAAAAAGAGCATTCCAGTGAAAACATTTCCTGCTTGTACAAAATATAGTAATCCAGTGAAAATTACTGTTAAATAGCAAAAATAAAATAGAAATTTTTTTTTCGCTCTGGAATAATCAGCTACAGCTCCAAAGATAGGAGCCGATATTGCTACCATAAGCATTGAGATACTTATCGCTCTACCCCATAAAGCAGTTCCTAATTCACCTTGATTTACAACTATATTTTTAAAATAGACGCTATAAATAACAGTTACAATTATAGTTGTATAAGATGAATTAGCAAAATCATACATTATCCAGCCAAAAATATTTTTATTAAGTTTCATTATTTAATTCCAAGAATCTGTTAATTTCTCTACATCAATTTCTGGTAAATTGAACCTTTCATAGATCTTTTTATTAGGAGTAGCTATAAATATTTGATGTTTATCTGAGAACATATCGAGAATTCGTGCAGAACGTATTTCATCTAGATCTGCAAGAACATCATCAAACATAAGAATCGGTAAATCTTCTTTATTCTGAGAAATTAATTCAGCCTGCACTAATTTTGCAGCAATTGCTATTGAACGCATTTGACCCTGCGAGCTATATTTTCTAGAAGAATATCCATTAATAGAGAAGTCTAGATCACTTAGATGAGGACCAGCTAAAGTCCTTTGAAGTTCTATTTCCTGCAATTCTATTTTAGCCAAATGTTCTGTAAAATCTGTATCTATCTGCTTTCCATTGGTTGGAAAAGAATATTTATATTTTAACTGTAATTTCTCAGATTCACCAGTTACATTATTGTAATACTTTGTAAGAATTGGAGTAAATTTAGATAAATAATTAAGTCTTTGCTGCTCAATTTTGGCAGTGAATTCAATAAGTTGTTGGTCCCAAGCTTGTTTTTCTTCTCGTGAAAATTCAGTTTTCAATAATGCATTTCGTTGTTTCAGAATTCTATGATAATTCCGTAATGTTTCCATATACTTGAAGGAATATTGAGATAGAGCAATATCTAGGAATTTCCTTCTAAAGGATGGAGCTGAAGATATTATGTTAATATCCTCCGGCGAGAAATAGATAGTTTTAATATATTTAAAAAGATCGCTAATCTTTGAGATCTTTTCGTTATCCATTTTGAGAATTTTTTTATTCTTATAAGCTGCAGCTTCAAAAAAGTGCTTACTACTTTTGAGTTTAAAATTTGCTTCTAAACGAAAAAAAGCTTTTGAGAAATTAATCAACTCATTATCTTTATTGAGCTTTATTGATTTCCCAAAAGCAAAGAATGAAATCGCTTCTAATATATTAGTTTTACCTACACCATTTTTTCCATACAGTAAGACTCCACTTGGATCGAAAGTTATATTTACATTCGCAAAATTACGATAATTTAATAATTTTAGATCTAAAACTTCCAACTATACTAACCGAAGCGGCATTAACAAAAATCTTGCTGAAAATTCATCAAAATCTTTCGCATTATAAAATAGTGCCGGCTCATTTGCTTTACCCATCTTGATCTCAACTTTTTCAGAAGCAATAACATTAAGTATGGCAATCAGATATCGGAAATTGAAAGCAACAGATAATGGTTCTCCATCATAATCAAATTCCTCAATAACTTCATTTGCCTTACCTTCTTCTCTTTTTGTAGAATTGATCTCAAATTTATCTTTATCTAGATCCAATTTGATCTTAAATGTCTCTTCTGAGGCTAATAATGACATTCTTTTGATAGCTTCTTTCAAAATTTTCTTGTCTATTAATAGTACATTTTCATTGTTCTTTGGAATAGCTTTTGTATAATCTGGGAATCTCCCTTCAATAATGTGGGTAAAAATCGTGTAATTACCATAAGCAAACATAACACGATTAGATTCAATAAGTACAGATATTTTGGGAATTTCGTCAGATATTACTTTATCTATAAATAATAGACCTTTAGTAGGAATAATTTGGTCAATTGCTTCCGGAATATCTATTTGCTTATTCAGTTTGAATTCAGCAATCTTCTTACCATCAGTAGCAACCATCAATTGTTGGTCAGAGTCCATTTTCCAATAGATTCCGGTAAAGATAGGTCTATTGATCTCAGTTGAAACAGCAAAATGTGTGTTGTCGATCATTTTTTTGAACATATTTGCATCAAGTTCAATAACATTATCAAGATCTTTTTGAGGAATTAAAGGAAATTGACTTTTTTCCGCACAGAGAAGATTAAACTTAGAATTCTCACAGTGGATCCTCAAGGTATCTTCTTCAACAACAAAATGGATGATAGAAGCCGGAAGAGAATTGATGATTTCATTTAAGTTTTTAGCTGAAACTGCAATTTTCCCACCTTTTGTAATTTTTGCTTCAAACTCAACTACAACGGTAATCTCAAGGTCAGTGGCAGTAAATTTGATTGTATTATTTTCTTCATTCGCTTCTATCAAGTAATTTGTAAGGATCGGCATTGTATTTTTACTTGGAACGATATTGTAAAGATGTTGAATATTTGCTTGTAAATCAGTTCTTTCAATTGAAAATTTCATTTTTCCCTCATTTTAAAAAATTTTAATAAAAAGAAAAGCAAGAGCGATCGCTCTTGCTTCCTATAAGTCCTGCAATTTTACTTAACAGCTTCTTTAAGTCTTTTACCAGCTTTGAAAACTGGAACATCTCTTGCTGGAATTTGAATTTTTTCTTTAGTTTGAGGATTTACACCCATTCTTGCCTTTCTGTGTGTAACTCTAAAAGTACCAAATCCAACTAGTGAAACTTTTTCCTTTCTTTCAAGTGAAAGTGTTACACCTTCAAGAAATGATTTCAATGCGAGATTAGCATCTTTCTTAGTTAAGTCTACATCTTTTGCAATTTTGTCAATTAAGTCTGATCTGTTCATCTTTCCTCCTTTTTTTATTCGTGAACATTACCTTTTAATTTTTTTATTATGTAAATACTTGTCAACAAAAAAATCTCCAATAATGCTTATTAATGCCTGTTTGCTATTTTTCCACTTACAAAAAATAGCTATAATATAATCACCCCATATGGTATAAACCCTTCTATATCAATTATTTAGCTCTTAGTATAAAAAGAACAAGATAGAATATTATGTCTCATTAGATACTTCTTTTTTTCTTCCAATTAATTCATAGATTTTTATAGTTTCGGTTTTTCCTTTAACCTGTGTATCATCAATATATTCTGCAATAACATATTTTTTTGCCATTTTGAATGTTGCTTCACTTATAATTATGTTGTTTTTGGTTTCATAATCTCTTGTTAAAGCTTCAATTCTAGCTCCTGCATTCATATTATCGCCAATAGCAGTATAATCAAAGATCTGCTCAGAACCTAAATTCCCAACTGTAACGTCCCCACTATTAATACCGATACCTATTTCAAAAGAATCTTTACCTTCATTTTCCCATTTCTTGTGAAGTTTATTCATTTTTTCTCGCATTTCCAAAGCTACTTTACATGCCCAGGATGCATGATCTTCCATATCCAAGGGAGCTCCAAAAATCGCAACTATTTCATCACCTACAAATTTGTCTAAAGTGCCTTTATTTTTGGTGATGATTTCTACCATAGCAGTTAAATATTCACGCAAAATATCCACTGTTTCTTTTGGAGTATGACCTTCTGTGTATGGTGTAAACGATACAATATCAGAATATAAGACGGAGATCTCTTTTTGTGCTCCCCCGTATTCGAGTTTTGCTGGATCTTTTAAAAGCTCCTCGACAAGATCCGGTGCAATATACTGACCGAATGCATTTTTAATGAATTTTCTCTCTTGGGCTGTTTTGATATAATGGAAAACCAAAGCTACGATATAAACTAATATCAATAATATTGGAATCTCTAATATAGGAATTTTCACTAAACTATCTATAAATAAAATATAGCTAAAGACAATATATCCTAAAGCCAAAATCAAAGTTATAAAAAGTGATATTATGGGTTTGAGTTTCAAATTGATAAAAAACAATATGAAACTCAGGACAACAAATATCAAAAGATAGATTAAATGAGGATACTCCGTGATGAAATCCCTGTTCATAGACATCTCAATAAAATTAGCATGAATTTCAACACCTGGTGTAAGTTCGTGTGTTTTAGAGAAAAAGGGAGTATAGTGAGTATCGTGAAATTCCACCGCTGTCAAACCTATTAAGACGATTTTATCTTCAAATTTGTCCTTTAATGAATTATACTGATCAAGATTTGTTTCCAACTGTCTTTCAAAAGAAGTTGTGAATGTTGAGTCATCAATAACATCCGAATAATCATAAGTGGCAAAGGTTCTAGCAGGTCCATAATAATTGATCATACAGCTTTTAGAACCGATTTTTGGAATGTTAATATCACCAAAAGTAAGAAAATTTGATGTGTTATTAAAATTTTCAGCTGGTGATAAATTTTTCCTTCTTAAATTTTCATATAGTGACATACAACCTAACGATAACTTGATCTTATCTCTTTTGAGTTGATATAATTCATACATTCTAACAAAACCATCAATATCAGAAGAGATGTTAACCGTTCCCCATTTATCATTAACTGCTAAGAGTTCTTGCATTGGAGTTAGGAATTGTTTTCTAATGGAATTTTTATACTTGGTCCGAATCAATTTCCCAGCTTGAATAATATTATCGTATTTCTTACAAACTTCAATTAGCTTTTTGTCATTTTCAGGATCGGATTTTTCAGTAAACTCTATATCAAAAATAATTTGCCTAACACCAGCTTTTTCTAAATTCTCAATTAAATGCGCATGAAAACCTCTTGGAAATGGCCATCTTTCATCCAAAGTGTTAAAAGTATCATCACCAATCTCAACGATAGCAATATTACCGGAAACTTCCTTCTCCCCACGCAGTAAATAGAATATGTCATAAGCTTTGTGCTCAATATTATTCCAAAAATCACTAATGAAAATCAACTGTAGGATTACTATAATTACAAAAGGAATTAAAAAGTATTTAAGTTTTTTAAACATTAAAATCTTTGAGAAATCCTAAGTTCCCAATTAAGTTGAGAATAATCCGAATCTTCAACATCATTATTTTGGTAAGCTACGATTCCCACATTTGTGGAAATCGATGTCTGTGAAAAAATATTATATTTAGAGCCTAAGTTTAGCAACTGCTTACTTTGCTTATCAATATCTCCACCATAAGATGTATAACGAAAATCTAAATATGGTCTTAGTTTGTCTTCAAGGAAATTAAATTCACCTTTCATAAAAAGTGAATGATAGTTAGAGCTATATTCATCAACTTGATTTTCATTCAAAGATAAAGAATATGACATTGTAGTTCGCAAAGGTAAGTAAGTAAAATCACTTTTAGCGGACATAATTAAGTAATTTGTAGTATAATCAAATGAATTATTTTTTTCATCGACATTGGCTGAATTTGAGAAATTTAAACTCAATTTAGTTGGAGCAGAACGTATAGCTTCTAAATTGTAGCCTCCACCTAAAACAAAGTTATAATTTTTTATTTCTGTTGAATTTGTTTCATCAGATGCATCATCTTTTGTACCACTGTTACTATAGCTCAAATTGAAGAACGCTCTACTATTGGGTCGGTAAAACATCTGAGTCATATATTTTGCAGTGGTAGTGGTCATTTCCTTAGTGTCATACACATTATCAGAAATTATATTCATGAGTACTGTTAATGATAATTTATTGTCTAGTAACTGTAGATTATCGTTAATACTTATAGTCTGCTGATCTTTTTGAACTGAGCTTGTTGCGATAGAATTGAAACTAGAACCAACAGCAGAATATGAGATATTAAGAAGATTCTTCAAGAAATATGCTCGAATATAAGTTTTATAAGCTAAGTTCGCTACCCCTGGTTTAAATGGTTCAATATTCTTATTTATGATAAATATATCCTCGAGATCTGCTGGATCTATAGGAAGATCTAAATCTGTATCAAATTCAGCATTAATACTATCCGCACTCATCGGCCCATCAATAATATTTGTGTTATAATAGCTCATGGCTACTTCAGCACCAAACTTGACCTTCTGCTTAAACAATGCTAAGTTCGCATCAGTTCCAACTACCAAATTATCAACAGGTTTTACCATTACATCAGTATCTTCTGAATCTGGATCTGCCAAGTAATAAATCTCGTCTAAAGAATCAAGTTTATCACGATTCTTAACAAAACTAAATCCCCAAATAAAACCACGCTTATTTCCAACTTCCATTCTGGTGGATAATGTGTTTCTTTTAAAAGTTCCTGCGTCAATTTGAGTTGTACCTAGACTATCTAAATATGATTCTCCATTGATCTTTCGCTTATTTGTTCCTGATGATACAAGTAATCTGAAATTTTTAAAATCTAGTTTTGTATGCACTCCACGTATGTTAGTACTTCTTAAAGTATATGCTCCATAATTAGGTGAATAATCTCCCAGTGATAATCCGAAATAAGGAACATTCATTTTAATAGAATAACGATTTACAGATTGCTCTTTATGAGTTTCCAGAGATGATAAAAAGAGTTTTGATTTGAACCTAAACCAATTTTTATCACCATTAAGCAATAGCAACAAATCCGCTTTCTTATCATCATCATCATAGTCATCATTTTCAGCACTTTTACTCATAACATCCGATGTAAATATTGCTCTTCCTTCCATATTCATTGGTAATTCAAACAATTTTTTTGTGACTTTTGTATTCCAATGAACAGATTCAACCATGGCTCCATTGTTTAATCTAGCCTTTATATAAAAATTGTGCATAGCATGTTTTGCATTTGAAACTTTGTAAACTAGCATGTTACTATATTTTTCTATTCTGGATGTAACATCCTTACCGTTAAAATAGAATTGCAATTCATCAATCTGCTGATCTAAAGCAAAAGTAGATATTGCAATTACGAAATTTTCCCCTGTAATGGGAAAATTGGGATCGGGACTTAATAGAGCGAATATATCACTAGTACTCTCAGAGATTTCTGCTTGTACTGAATAGGGATTTATCTCTGGTTGAATTTTTCGAAGTGTTTCTTCCATACCACTTTTCTTTATAATTTGAAAATAATATTCCAATCCTGCCTTATATTCGTGAGTATCAGTAAGTAATAATTCAAATTCCGGATTGGATGAAGAACCTTTATCCATTTTTAAGAATTTGTAAGTCTGCTCACCCGTTTCACGATAATATAAATTCACTTCTTTGATCTCATCGAATCCATCACTCACAAAAAGTTTTATGGAGACGGTTTCTCCTACCTTGAATTTTGGAATTGGAGTATGGGTTAAATTTATTGCTCCATAGAGCATTGCTGTAAATATAAGTATAGAAATAACTAATACATTTTTTTTCATTTGAGACTCCTATTATAACCAGATTTAATCAAATTTCAACTCTATAGTTTTTATATCTCCTTCATCATTCTCTAGTTGAATTTCCAGTGATTTTTCTTCACCTTCTTCAATTTCCTCTCTAATAAAATCATCTAGATCATCTTTACTCATAGCTGTTACGTTGATATCACCGGAACCAGTAGAATGAGCTTTCTGACCTTTACCAATAGTAGCTTCTTTACCATCTTCTTTATTTCTCATTTTTACTTCACCTTTTAAAGTAGAAAGATTCGTTTCACCCTTTTTGTTAACAGAGAGTACAAATTCAGTACCTTTAACAGACACAACTGTTGTAGGTGTATCAACCTCGAACTTCCCTGTTTTTTTTGTTACTTTTGTCCAAAGATCACCAATTTCTAATGTGCTCTTCTTATTTAATTTACCATTTTCCTTTTCTGCAGTTATAGTAAGAATACTATTGGGGAATAACTTAACTATTGAACTAGCATCTACAAATTTAACAGCTGCAAAGGCTTCTTGTTTACTCTCTATAACATCTTTGTTAAACAAATGATCTCCAGTATTTGCAGTTAAAGTTTCTTCTTTACGAAGAATATTTACTTCACCTTTCACTTTCAACGAAATTGCTATCGATTCTGATGCAATCATTGCAACAGACATAAGTAAAACAATTATAGTTAATGCTATTTTATTCTTCATGATCTTCTCCTTTATTCAGATACGTCTTTAAATTCTATCTCACCCATTAATATTTGTTGTGTGATATTATTTAATTCTCCCGTTGTAATTTCTTCACCTTGCCAGGTTATACCTTGAACTGTGTATCCACTTTCTAAATATGAAATTATCTGATTTATTTCATCAGTGCCTAGTTGATTGAGAAAATTAATTACTGTTTGATCACCAAAATCTCCGCTGCCCTGCTCTTCATACTCAAAACAATACATAATACTACTTCCGGTAGAGTGACCAGCTGTCGTAACAATATCTCCTGTTATTTGCCATGCGTAGTATTTTCCCAAATTAAATGAAGGGGCAGAAGGAGGATATGTAAAACTCGTACTCGCAATATCTTCTTCTATAAAGATTGGATTATTTTGCTGGATTACATCTTCTGTGTTTTGTGGTATATCATCAAGTTCGTATAACTCAAGTTTATAGGGTGTTATATTTGAAAACCAGGTAAAATTTGGATACTGTGAAAAAATAGCTATGGGTGTAGAGCCAATAGGACTTCCTGGTGATATTAATGAAATCGTAATAGGAGAAACAATATCAAGAGTAATTTGTACAGTAACAAAAGTGCTTGTTTCATCAGGACTTTTTGCTTCTATTGTAAATAAGTAACTATCATCTGGTAATCTACCTGTTTCTAAGATCTGATCATCTAAAGCATCGAGGAAATCATCATAATTTCTATAGATTACATCAAAGTAATCTTGATCTTCATTAGTTATGATATCTCTATTAGTCAAACTAATAAAAGGTGGTGTTACATCTGTTATTGGTGCAAGAGTTATATTGGCTGGAGGTGTATTTTCACTTTCGAGTGAAACTTTCAAAATATAATCATTACCAACATCACTATTCAGCGTAATGGTAAACAAGATTGGCTGCTCTTCCGGATGATCTGGGTCAAAGTTAACCGGATAAAACGAGTTATAAGTTACTGTACCTTGCGGCAATATTTCAAGTGTAACTTGTGCACTTAACATACCTAATATAAACAAAAATAATAAAATAAATAATTTTTTCATAATTTTCTCCTTAAAAAATTACTAAACTAATGATAAATTGATTATTTCTTCAATTAATTCTTCGAAATTATAACCTGCTTCTTTGGCTGCCATTGGTGTTAAACTGAGTGGTGTCATTCCTGGTAATGTGTTAACTTCTAAAAAATAGAAATTTTCGCCATCAAATCTGAAGTCAACACGAGCGTACACTGAGCAACCAAAAAGATTATATACACTTTCTGCAAGCTTTTGAATTTCCCTAGTTTGCTCTTTGTCTATCTCTGCAGGTACTTCATAGATCGTATTCCCTTTTGTGTATTTGTTTTGATAATCATACCATCCATTTTTAGGTTTGATCTCCACAACAGGCAGAGCTTGATTTCCTAAGATCGTAACTGTCAATTCCCTCCCTTCGATAAACTCTTCCACGATTACCTTATTACTATATTCAAATGCCAGTTTAAGAGCATTATTAAATTCTTTAAGATCTTTTAACAAAGTTATCCCAACAGATGAACCCGAATCATTTGGTTTGATCACAAAGGGTGGATCTATATCTTTCGGAGGTTCAATCCTACTATGCAAATCGTATATTGATCTTTTTGGTACATTAATATCTAGAGATTGAGCTAAGATCCCAGAAATTTCTTTATCCATAGATATTGCTGAAGATTTATGATCTGAACCTGATAACTTTAAGTTTAGTAAAGAGAATAACGATTGAATGCGACCATCTTCACCCTCGGCACCATGCAAACCATTTAAAACTATATGTGGCTGAATGTTCTTAATAATAGCAATTAGATCGCAGTAGGATCGATAATCCACCGGATCTAAGATAGAGATGTTATACTTATCCTTTTGCAAAACTTTAGAAATTTCACCAGCTGTTATTCTGGATACTTCAGCTTCTTCAGAGAAGCCTCCAGATAAGATAACAACTTCTTTTTTTGTTTTCATATCTTTTTTTTCTACTATTGTTTTTTTATGTCAAGAAATATCAATATGTTATTGAGCATATATTCCTGAATTTAGTTTATTTTTTAGGAAAAGTTAACTTCCAAATCTAGTAATTAAATCTCTGAATTCTGGGAACGATTTATCTATTGCATCGATATCGGTCACTTTGAGATAGCTATATTTGTATTTTAATAAAGAAAAAGATAGTGCAAGACGATGATCTTGGTGTGAAAAGAGTGTAACTTTGCTAGGTGATTTCTTTAAAGGATGAATTCTTAAATTGTTCTTGTCGTAATAAATTTCTACGCCAAGGTTTTTAAAATTGGTTACAAGTGCTTTTACCCTATTTGATTCCTTGTATTTGAGATGAGAGACATTTTCTATAACCATTTTAGAATCGGAAAATAGTGCTAAAATAGCTAAGGTTGGAACTTGATCGGGCATATCGATCATATCGAAATTAGAGCCTTTAATAAATTTTTTTGATACTTTGCTTAAATTCTTTTCAAACTCAACTCTTGCCCCTATTTGCATTAAGATTTTCAGAAAATTACTATCCGGTTGTAGAGAATCTTCAATCCTACCTTTTATGCAGATATTTTTTTCACTAATTGCTCCTAACGCCCATAAATAACAAGCAGAGGAATAATCTGGTTCTACAATATATTTATCTGGATTCTGATACTTTTGCCCCTGCTTAATCAAGATCTTATCATCTGTAAAATCGATTGTGATGCCGAAATCTCGCATGATCTTAATTGTCATATCGATGTAGGATTTTGATACTATCTTGCCCTGCAAATTTAAAATCAGATCATGCTCATAGTCTGGTGCGATAAGCAAAAGTGCGCTGATAAATTGGCTACTAAGATTAGCTGGGATATCTTGAGTTCCACCTTGCAACTTTGTACCAATGATCGATATATTAGAATTAAACACCTCGATCTTTGCTCCCATAGAACGTAGAATTTTAACCAAAGGTTTTATGGGTCTCTTCTTTAATTGTGCAGATGGTTTTATCTTAGTAAGTTTATCTTTCTTAGTACACATTCTAGCAAGTAAGAATCTATAAGCTGTACCAGAATCGTTGATATTTAAAATATTTTTTCTAGGAGATTTTCCGGTAGGTATGATAGTTAGATTCTTATCTTTTTCTGAGATCTTCAAACCAAGCTTAGAAATATTTTCCTTCATGGTAACAATATCACTGGCATGAGAAGTATTAGTTATCTTCAATTTTGAATCTAAATATGTGGAAATAATTAAAAGTCTATTTAAAATTGATTTTGAACCAGCTAGTGTTATTATATTATCGCATTTCATTAAGATCTTCTCCCAATTAATATGAAACTTTCACTTTTATATTAAATTAGTCAATAAATTAGTTATCTATTTACTTTTTTAGATTGACAATTAACTTTCTTCAACTTTTTTTCTATTTTAAAAAATTGAGGGAAATATGAGTGTGTTAATTAATATACAAGATTTAAAGAAAGAATACAAAATGGGTAAGATTAGAGTTCCTGCTCTTAATGGAATTGATATAGAAATATTCGATGGTGAATTTGTAGGAATTATGGGACCTTCCGGTTCTGGTAAATCTACTTTAATGCATATTTTGGGATGCTTAGATACAGCATCTTCCGGTAAATATTCATTAAGCAAGCAAAATGTGAGTAATTTGAGAAAAAATAAACTATCTGCAATTAGAAATAAACAGATTGGTTTTGTATTTCAAACATTTAATCTACTACCACATTTGAACATTCAAAAAAATGTTGAATTACCTCTCATGTACGGAGGTTATAGTAGTAGAAAAAGAGCTAAAAAAGCGATAAAAGTATTAGAAGAAGTAGGTTTGGGAAATCGTTTGCGGCACAAACCTTCAGAACTCTCTGGTGGACAAAGACAGCGAGTAGCCATTGCGCGCGCTATTGTAAACGATCCATCCATAATTCTCGCTGATGAACCTACTGGTAATCTAGACACAAATTCCGGTAATGATATCCTATCGATCTTTTCTGAACTGAATGAACAAGGCCATACCGTTATTATGGTTACACATGATCCTGTAGTTGCTAAAAAGGCTAATCGAATTATTCATATTGTTGATGGTTTGATTAAAGATGGCAATAACTCTTAACGAAAGTCTTAAAATTGGATTTTCCGATTTTTGGTCTCGCAAAATCCGAAGTTTTGTAACTGTAATTGGCATTATACTAGGTACTATGTCTATCATCGTAGTTCTTTCGCTAATGAATGGAATAAAGAAAAAAACATTGCAGTGGATGATGGAACGAGGTGGATTAAGTAAGATAACTGTAAGGAGAAATTGGCAATACGATAATCCAACTAACGCCAGAGAATATTTTACTTGGAAAGAAATAGAATTGATTCGTTCATTGATCCCGGATGCAAAGTATTTCAATCCTCAATTACGTCACTGGATCAGATTCTCATATAAGGATAAAGACTATAGATCATCTATTTGGGGTGTAGTTCCGGATTTTAAGTATGTAGAAGAATGGGATGCTGAATCAGGAAGATTTTTGAGTGATTTTGATATAGACCAATCTAATGATGTGATAGTAATTGGCACAAAGATCCAAGAAGAATTATTTGGGTCCGAAAATCCACTAAATAAGCTCATTACTGCTCATGGTCGTAGACTTAAGGTAATTGGAGTTATGAAACATCGGTATATGAAAAATGATGGTGCTGTTGGTAGAGATAATGCTTTGTCATATTTAAATCGGAGAACTTTTGTACCTTTGAGTACGATGATAAAAAAGGGAACTGGTGAAGATCGTATTACAAGGTTATCTATTAAAGCTCATGATGCAAAAAGTGCTCCTGCGCTAAAAGAAAAATTGGAAAATATTATTCTGAATCTACGTCATGGTAAACCTGTATTCCAAATCGAATCTGCAGAGGAAGAAGCAAAAGAAATGGCTAAAAACCAGAAAATATTTCAAACTATCTTTTTTATCGTGAGCATAGTTTCCTTGCTAGTAGGAGGAATTGTCATTGCAAATATCATGTTAGCTTCCATTCAAGAGCGAACTCGAGAAATTGGAATTCGAATAACTGTAGGAGCTCGTCGCTTTGATATCTTCTTTCAGTTTTTAGTGCAAACGATATTAGTTACCTCCATCGGAGGTTTATTCGGAATCATATTTGGTCTTTCAATACTTGACATTGTAAGCGGATATTTAGGAATTGATCTGATCGCAGGTATTAATGTAATTGTAATTGCATTGATAGTTTCTGCCGGAGTCGGTTTTTTTTCCGGTATTATTCCTGCTATTATAGCTAGTAAATTAAATCCAGTAGAGGCATTAAGATATGAATAAAGAAAAAATATTCAAATTTTTCAAAGTATTCAGACATAAATTTAAGGAAGAAGGTATATACAAAGAATCTGCAGCTTTAACCTTTGTTACATTATTAGGTTTTATCCCGTTTATCATTTTTCTTGTTTTCTTTTTACCTGAACTACCATTCTTAAAATTAGGATCACAATTTAGTGATATTCTAATTTCTATTTTCTTACCTGAATCTGCAGAACAGATATCAAATTACATCTCTCAGTTGGCCAATCAGCGGATCTCATTCAATCTATTCAGTTTTATTATCCTATTATTCACATCTTATTCTTTATTTAAAATTATTAATGATTCATTTGATAATATCTTAAATGTGCATGAACAAAGAAAAAGAGGTGTAATATATAATTTTATTAAATTTTTAGGAATGACCGTTTTCGGTTCATTATTAATCCTGATTTTGCTTTCTACTACCTCAATAACGATTGTTTCCAAGTTTTTTGACCTTTCTTATCTCAAGGGTATTTTCCTCTACTTAACTCCATTTTTAATCCTATTTATTATTTTTAGCTTAGGTTTCGCATTTATACCTACGATTCGCGTTAAAAGCACCTCTATATTTATCGGTTCAGCAGCATCTTCAATAGTTTGGATCATATTCAAATCCTTGTTTAATTGGTATATTTCCACTCTTACCAATACGGAGCTCATATTTGGTTATTTTGCATCTATACCGATCTTCTTTTTCTGGATCTATTCCAATTGGATCATTATGCTTTGTGGTGTGATCATTGTATCTATTCTAGAAGGAAGACATCAAATAAATAATACTAAAGAATCTGATAAAGAAGTTGTTAAGATCACCTTTGAAAAAATTGTTAACAATAAAAATCTGGGTGGATTCCCCAAAGCTAACTTGAATAAAGATGATGTAAAAAATAAATTAAAAGATCTTTTAGATGAAGACAATAAAGGTGAGCCAAAAGATGAATATACTGAAAATAAGGATTAATACTTAAATGATTTCTTGTGGAGACGTGTCCGAGTGGCTTAAGGAGCGCGCTTGGAAAGCGCGTATACGTAAAGCGTATCCTGGGTTCAAATCCCAGCGTCTCCGCCATTTATACTTTGGCTTTTAAGCAAAGCTCGACAACGAAGTAAAAACAAGATTTGGTTTTGCGGACACACTTTTTCATTCTATTATTCTTAGCAAAACACAGCAGTTTTGTTCTCTCAGCTTTACATTAGCAAAACGATTTGAAGATAAGATGGGGCTTTTCGAAGCTTTACAAACAAAGTGATGCTTTCAAGTTAGATTCGGAAAGTTATATTCAAACTTCTAATCAAACCTTATCCTTCCCGAATCTTTCTCAACTCTCCTGTCGTTCCACTTCCGCAAAGTCGAATCCTAATTTAATATTTATTATCCAACAACTCCAGCATCGATCAGATCATGCATGTGCAACATTCCAATAGGCTTATTATTTTCATCCACGATAGGGAGCATAGTAATTTTATATTGTTCCATCAAATTTAAAGCATCAACAGCTAATTCTTCTTTTTTCATAGTCTTAGGAGATTCCACCATAACCTCAGTAACTAGTGTATTTAGATCCGCGACTCCTTTTTCCATCATACGACGCAGATCACCATCAGTGATAATACCAACCAATGTTCCATTAGAATCGATAATATTAGTACAACCCATTCCCTTTGATGTCATTTCTATAATAGCTCTTTTCATTTTCACATCACTTTTCACAATTGGATTATTTACTCCAGAATGCATTAAGTCAGAAATTCTATAAATTAACTTTTTACCTATCGTACCTCCGGGGTGATATTGCGCAAAATCTTCTTTTTTAAATTTTCTTTTTTTTACCAGAGCAATTGCTACTGCATCACCTACAGCTAATGCTACAGTAGTGCTAGATGTAGGCACAAGTCCAAATGGTTCATAATCTTTTGGTACAAAACAATCTATAACGACAGTTGCATTCTTAGCCAAAATAGATTGCAGATTTCCAGTAAAGGCAATAATTGGAATTTTGCGGAATTTAATGAATGGAATAATAGAAGTTAATTCATCAGTATTGCCACTATTTGAGACTGCAACAACAACATCTTTCTTGTCCAAAAGACCCAGATCACCATGAATTCCCTCTGCAGCGTGTAGAAATATAGCTGTAGTCCCTGTACTGGCCAAAGTTGATGCTATTTTCCTTGCAATAATACCTGCTTTCCCCATACCGGTAACAACAACTTTTCCTTCGCAATTAAATAGAAGATCGATCGCACCCTCAATTTCAGAATCGATCCTATCAGCGACCTGCTTTATTGCTTTAGCTTCGAGATTCAGTTCATCTTTTATAAATTTGATTACATCCATTTTCTCTCCTGCATTTTTGTGTAGCGGTAGAATATTATTCTGCTTTTTCAGACAGCTCGATGAGTTGTCACTACCTCAATTTTTCTTTTCGATATCTTGTTGAATTACTTCTAAAATTTCTTGAATATCTTTTCTACCGATATCACCTTCGGTATGTCTACGTACAGAAACGCTTTCCGCATCCACTTCTTTTTGCCCAACAATGAACATGTAGGGTATTTTCATCATTTCAGCTTCACGGATCTTATAACCTATCTTTTCATTTTTATAGTCAATTTCACTGCGGATCCCATGACTTACAAGTTTCGCATTAACTTTTTTAGCATATTCAATGAAATTATCAGATATCGGAAGTACTTTTACTTGAACAGGGCACAACCAAATAGGGAAATTACCAGCATGATATTCTATTAAAGTTCCAAAGAAACGTTCAACAGAACCTAATAACGCTCTGTGGACCATAAATGGACGATGAGGTTGATTATCTTCACCAATATATTCCATATTGAATCTTTCAGGTAAATTAAAATCAAATTGTATAGTAGAGCATTGCCAAGAACGCTTCAAAGCATCTTTGATCTTAATATCTATCTTCGGTCCATAGAATGCTCCACCACCTTCATCAACTTCAAAATCTATGTCCAATTTATTCAATGCTTTTTCTAAAGCAGAACTTGCTTTTTCCCAATCCTTCTTCTTTCCTACAGCCTTTTCTGGCATTGTAGAAAGAAATATCTCAAAATCTTCAAATCCAAATGCTTTTAAAATATTCAAGCTAAACTTTATCACATCTTCAATTTCACTATCTAATTGCTGAGGAGTACAAATAATGTGAGCATCGTCTTGAGTAAAACCTCTGACTCGCATTAAACCATGTAAGGATCCGGAATTTTCATAACGATAAACTGTTCCCATTTCAGCATATTTTATTGGAAGTTCACGGTAACTTCTTTTCTGATTTTGATAAATAGCTATATGAAAGGGACAATTCATTGGTTTGAGATAATACTCTTGTTTATCAACCTCAATAGCACTATACATACTCTCATTGTAAAAACCTAGATGTCCACTTTTCTCCCAAAGTTCTGCTTTTCCAATGTGGGGAGTTTGAACAACTTGATATCCCTCTTCAAAGTGACGTTTTTTCCAATATTCTTCAATGACAGAGCGCATCAAAGCACCATTGGGATGCCATAAAACAAGACCTGGTCCTACATCATCTGAAAATGAATAGAGATCAAGTTCCTGCCCTAATTTTCTATGATCACGCTTTTGGGCTTCTTTTAAGTTATGAAGATATTTTTTCATCTCTTTCTTGGAGGGAAATGTTACACCATAGATCCTTTGTAACATCTTGTTGCTAGCATCACCACGCCAGTAAGCACCTGAGGTTTTAAGAAGCTTTATTGCTTTGATCTTTCCCGAATGCTGAAGATGAGGTCCACGACAAAGATCGGTAAATTCACCTAACTTATAGATCGATATGATCTCATCTTGGGGAATATCTTCTAGAATCTCTAGTTTATAATTTTCTCCCATTTGTTTAAACATCTCTTTTGCTTTCTTTTTGGAGAGTTCCAATCTTTCATACTTGATCTCTTGTTTAGCCAGCTCTTTCATCTTTTGCTCGATTTTTTCTAGATCTTCATCTGTAAAAGGGACATCTTTATCAAAATCGTAATAAAAACCACTATCGATTGCAGGACCAATAGTCACTTTCACTTTTGGAAATAGTTTTTTCACTGCTAGTGCCATAAGATGGGCCGAGCTATGCCAATATGTTTCTCTGCCTTCTTTGCTATCAAATTTAAATAGTTCAAAAACTGCATCTTGAGTAATTTTATAATCTAAATCGACTTTCTTGTTATTAATCTTTGCTATAACCGTTTGTTTTGCCAAACCAGGACTAATTCCTTCCGCAATTTTGAGCGGGGATATATTTTTCGGATATTCTTTTACTGAACCATCCGGAAACTTTATTTTTATATTCATATTTTACTCCTAAAATACTTTTCTTAATTGCAATAGTGGCAGATTATAATCTGGCTTAATTCATACAATTCTGAACAGTCACCACAATTATTTTATTCTTCTCTTTTCGCTATTTTCTCTTTTATCTCTTTGGCAGCCTTATCAAGAGCTTCTTGAGGTCCTAAAATACCTCTAACTACTCTTTCTATAACATGTTCTTCCAGATATTTTCGTGTTTCAAACCACTCACTGATCTGTGGCTCATATGTGGCATAATTTAGTTGTTCATAGACAGATGCGATCTCTGGATTACTTGCTATTCTCTTTTTTAAAGCATCAACTTGCATTGCACTTTTACGAACCGGCATATAGTACGTTAATTCACTCCAACGAGCTGTTTGTTCAGTATCGGTAAACCATTTCACGAATTCCCAAGCAGCTTTTTCTTTTGCCTTCTCTTCTTCATTTTTAAAGATCACAACATTCGTACCACTGATGATATTTCTTTTTGTTTCCTTAACAGGAATTGCAGATATTCCCATATTAAAATTAATTCCAGTTCGTAGCATAAAAGCCATCGACACACTAGAATCTTCATAAAAAGCTACTTTTTGAGCTGTAAAATCCTTTTGTCCTTCATAGCCGGGAGAAAGGTAGCCTGTTTTATCTTTATTCAGGATATTCGTAAAAACATTTAGGGCTTCTACTCCACCTTTTTTGTGAAAAAGTGGTTTTGTGTTATCTGCATTCATTATTTCACCACCTGCTTGCAAAAGCAAATTTTCAAACTGCCAGGCACTTATTTTTACTGTTGTTCCATACTGATCTATCTTGCCGTCTCCATCTGTATCCTGTGTTAACTTCTGACAATAAGTTCTAAAATCATCCCAAGTTTTAGGTGGTTTGTTTGGATCCATATCATTCTGGAATAGAATATCTTTATTATAATATTGTACTCTCACGCTCTTATTGAATGGGAAAGAAACAAGTTTCCCTTTCATAGTATTGCTCTTGATAAAAACTGGAAAGATATCATCCATTTCATTTTGTCCAAATTTTGGATCATTTTCTATGAAATCTTCTATTGGAACTATAACATCTCCATCCAACATATTTGCTATCCAAGCTTCATAAGCTTGTGCGACATCTGGTTGATTCCCAGTTTGAATAGAGGCCATTAACTTTTGAGAAAGGGCTGTGTAGTTACCCATATTTACTGATTTTACATGTATTCCTGGATGTGTATCATTGAATTTTTGAACAAGTTCAGAGAGTGCATCTCCAAGGGGACCGCCCATAGCTTGCCAAAATAAAATCTCAGTTACATCTTTATTTGTTTTATCTTGCTTACCGCAACTTATTATCATTAAACTGAAGACAATTAATAATATAACTAGCTTTTTCATCTTAACTCCTTTTAGAATTTTTTGGCAAACTAAATTTTCCACTCTTTGAGTCAATAAAAAACTGATTTGAATAATCAATTCACAATAGTTAGAAATTGATGATTTTTGAAAAAATATTTACAATCTACCTAAATATTTTTTTTTGAATTCAAATAAGTGAGGTATTATGAAGAGAAAAGATTTTTCAAAAGTTCATGCAGCTTCAAAACATCCTGCCAGAGTTGCCTTAGCAATAGTTAAAGATAAAAATGAAAAGTACAATATGATAACTCTGGAATGGTTTATGAAAACATCCATAAAGCCACCTATGTTCGCAATTTCTATTGGACACACACGTTATTCTCATGAGTGTCTACAGAGTTTTAGATTTTTCAATTTATGCCTTCCTTCTAAAGAGATGACTGATGTCTCAAAGATATGCGGCTCGAGATCCGGAAGAGATATTGATAAATTTGAAGTAACTAAAGTAGATTGGTTTAATGGGAAATTGGCTAAATTACCTATCCTAAAAGACGCTAAAGCAAATTTTGAGTGTAAGATAGTTACTCAAGTAAAAAGTGGTGATCATACGATTTTCGTAGGAGAAGTTAAACATTCTTGGTTGGATGAGGAGAAAGAAGTACAGACAGTTAAGGATTTGATGTAGTATTTTACCACAAATTATCACAGATAGATGCTT
>LSCM01000070.1 GCA_001577185.1 Cloacimonetes bacterium TCS62
CCAAGAGGTGAGCCCAGAGCAATTCCCGTTATCATATAGCCAACTTGGGAAACAGCATGATAACCCAACAATTTTTTAAAGTTGTGTTGAATAAGTGCCATCATTACAGCACCTAGGATCGTTATAGAACCAATTATCAACAATAATAACGTTGCCCAGCCGGATAATTGGAAAATATTCATACATATTCTCGCTAGGAAGTAGATCCCCAATAATTTATCTAGAGATGCTGGTAAAAATGCTGAAGAAGTTGCCGGAGCTTTCTTCACATAATCTGGTAACCATGTATGGAAGGGTATAGCTCCTGCTTTTGTGAAACTACCTACCAATAATGATAGAAATGCGACAATTCCTAATGTTCCAGTGGTAGTGACATTGATTTCAGATATGTTTAAAGTCGAAGTCATCTTCCACAGAATTCCGATTCCAATAATTAATATGGAATCCGACATTCCAACCAATATAAGTGTCTTCTTAGCAGCAGATGAGCTTTCCTCATCATAACCTTTGATCAATTTATAAAGAGTTAGACCTAAGATCCCCCAAAAAGTTAAGAAAATTATCAAATTGTCTACAAGAACAGCTCCAAATGCTGCACCTAAAGTGATAAGATAATAGGAATAAAAGTTTGTTGGGTCCTTTTCGTTACCTTTAGAGATTAAGGAATACAAGGAAAACAGAAAACCAAAAATTCCAATAAATAAAACTATCAGTTTACTTAATGCATCTACATTGAAGACCAAGAACTTGGAAATACTGGGAAATATTATACATGTGAACTGGATCAAACCAGCATTCATTTGAAACAGAATTATAGCGTAGTAAAGCGTGATAATTGAAACAATGCATGTTACGATCCCCTTAAATCTTTTGATTGTCTTTGGAATAATAAAAAGCACAATTCCTATTATTATCGGCAATCCGATCAGATATTGTAAATTTATCATATTCAAACCTTTTTATCTTTTAGATCTCTGGTTTTTGCTTGTGATAATTTGATCAGTTCAGCAGCATTCATTATCTTCTTTCCGGTTGAATAATCGTAAACCTGGGTCATTCTTTCAGTACAACAATAGCAAGGATCAACTGCAGCAGTTGCAATTGCCGCATCAGAAACTGTTCCTCCAACACAAGATTTTCTGAAGGTTGGAATACATGTATAACTGGGAGCTCTGATCTTATGCCTTACCGGGCTATTCCCACCATCAGATTTTACAAAATGGAAAACCTCTCCCCGAGGAGCTTCAGCATGACCTATTCCGATTCCAGGTGGAATCTCTTTAACTTTGATCTTAATATCTCCTTGGTTACTTTTCTTCAAACCTTCTAGACATTGTTTTATGATCGCGATCGACTCATACATTTCCAGCAAGCGAACTTCCGCTTTGGCAAAGACATCTCCGCCTTTTGCTAAAATAACTTTCCAATTGACCATATCATAAGCAGCATATGGATCATCACGACGTACATCAATATCTACCATTGAAGCTCTAGCAGTAGGTCCTACAGCTCCAAAATCGTGTATATCTTTAGATGTAAGAACTCCTACTCCTTTTAAACGAGCGTGAATAACCGGATCGTCCATAACAGCACCTACCAGCAGATCTGTCTTTTCTTTCACATCATCTAATACTTTCAAAAGCTGCGTTGCTTGTTCAGCATTGATATCTCTTCTAACTCCACCAATGGTGAACATTGCATAGCTGTTTCGATTACCTGTGATGATCTCAAACATATCAAGAATAGGTTCACGATACTTCCATGCCCACATAAAAACTGTGTTATAGCCCAGGAAATGCCCCGCAAGACCAACCCAGAGTAAGTGACTATGTATGCGCTCCAATTCACCAACGATCGAACGAATATATTTAGCTCTTTCGGGAATCTCGACTCCAGGAATACTCTCAACCGCATTAGCATAGGCAAAAGGATGAGAAGTGGAACAAATACCGCAGATCCTTTCAACAACATAAAAAACCTGCTCAAATGTTTTAGTCTGACATATCTTCTCTATACCACGGTGATTATATCCAGTTTCCCAAACCATATCCTTTACGATCTCTCCATCACAATAGAGTTTGAAAAATTCCGGTTCTTCCAGAAGTGGATGATAAGGACCAATTGGAATTACAGTTTTTTTGCCCATTAATTCGTCTCCTCGATATGCTCTCTTCGCAATGGATATTTACCTTCTGGCCAATCTTCTGCCATGAGGAATCTTTCCGGTTTAGGATGATTGAGGAATTTTATACCAAGCAGATCATATATCTCTCTTTCAATCCATTCAGCACCATAAATAACCGGAGTGATCGATTCGATTTCGGGGTTATCTACAGGAAGCATTACGTTCAGGTTCACGATCCATCCACTTTTGTCATCAGAAAGATGATAGATGATCTCTAACCCATCTTTTGAATCCATTGCAGTAACTATTATGTAGCGATATCCCAATTCATTGAAAAGATAATCACCAATTTTTAATAATAATTCTTTATGTATATAGATCATTAATCTTTTTTCATTAATTACTTCCACTTCATTAATGGTTGGAAATTTTACTTTGATATCTTTAATATATTTTTCTATATCCATTCTATATCCTTATTTCTTATTAAGAAATTTCATAACTCCTGCCAACATTGATTCCGGTTTAGGAGGACAACCAGGTATATAAGCATCCACAGGGATCACCTTATCGAGCGGGCCAGCAAAATTATAGCTGTCTCTGAACAATCCGCCGGTGCAAGCACAAGCACCAATGCCAATAACTACAATGGGTTTAGGAGCTTGCTCATAAACTTCTTTTACGCGAGATAGTGTCTTTCGAGTAACAACTCCTGTTACCAAAAGCACATCTGCATGCCGTACACTTCCGACCAGCTTCATCCCGAATCTTTCGATATCAAATTTGGGAGTAAGGCAATCTAATATTTCTATATCACAATTATTACATGAACCTGCACTTAAATGGAAAACCCATAATGATTTCTTAAAGCATTTTTCTTTTAAACCCAATGTATTCTCCTATAATCCAATAATTGCAAAAATAATCGCACTAATAGCCAAAAGATTCATCCAGATCCAAAAAAATCTCATAGCTTGATCAATTCTCACTCTGGGATTTGTATTCCTAATTAAAGTTAGAAGCAGAACTACTAAAACCACTTTAAGCACAGACCACAGTATATTAATCCCTTCAAAATTCATACCGGCAAAAAACAAGCCTACGACCAAAGCCGGCAATACAAATAACATTATATATTTTGCTAAATTTACAAGTGCATAAGTAGTCCCTGAGAATTCTATTGTAATACCATCACAAATCTCACCCTCACCTTCGGCCATATCAAAAGGTATTAAACCGAGTTTAGCTTGAATGCACATCAAGGTTACAATAAAACCAATAACACCTGAAATGCTACCGATAAAAGCACCATTTGCAGTTTGGAATGCTATGATCTCAGAAAGTTTTATACTCATTCCAGATTTTATAATAATGGAGATAAGTACAAGTAAGAAAGGTACTTCGTAGCTTAAGATCAACTTCATCTCACGCGAAGCACCTACAGCAGCCAAGGGATTCCCGGATGCTAAAGCACCTATCATATAGGTTAATGAAGGTATATTTAATACATAGATGATAACTATTATGTCGCCAACAAAACCTGTTTGGATACCGAAAGTTGGCAGTAAAACAAAAACTGCGGCAATAACAGCACCGAATACAGCAAAGATCGGAGCTACTAAAAATGTGAATTTCGAACCATTTTTAGGAAGTATCGTATCTTTACTCAAAAGCTTCACAAAATCGTAAAATGGCTGCAATAGAGGAGGTCCTTTCCTAAATTGTACTCGTGCTGTAATTTTTCTATCGAACCAGGATAGAAAACCACCGATAAAACTGGAGAATAACAATCCAGGAAAAATCAAAAAATAAAATATTTCTTTACCCATCGTTAGAGATCCTTAATAATTTTTTTCATTATTCATCTTTTTCAAAATCTTCCCATCTTAGTTCCTTAACCAAAACCAGATCGCTTAAAGCATAAATATTTTCTTCTTCGCTCATTTCCATCTCTACTATCTCGATCGCTCCCTTAGGAGCTGTTTCCATGCATCTTAAAGTTTCTGTATTATCATCCAGATCACAAAGGTCGCAAACTGATGTTTTATAGGTAAAAACTTCGTTCATGATCGTACCAAAGGGACATATTGCCACACATGATTGACATCCAACACAAAGATTAGTAGCTCTAGTGATAAAACCATCATCATCCTTTTCCAATGCATCTTCAGGACAAACTTCAATACAGGGTGCATCTTCACATCTACGGCAAGTAAAAAGCATCATAGCTTTTTCAACTATAGCTTTCATACCAATGTTATCTTGATGAAAATTATAGATACAATCTCCAAAACTATATTTTCCATCTACTGGATCTCGAAATTTTGCTAGATCGATTAAAATCTTTTTACTCATTCCATCCCCGGTCTTCTCTATTTATCTTTGAATAATCGAAAAAATTCTTTCATCTCAGTTGTATGTTTTACTTCATCAAAAGTGAAAACAGGTCCATCTTTACAAACATATAATCCATCCATATCACAATGCCCGCATTTACCTAATCCGCAGGACATATTAGTTTCCATTGAGAGGTATATATTTTTCTCGTTAACGCCTAATTCCAAGAGTTTCTTGGCCCCAAATTTCATCATGATAGGTGGTCCGCAAACAATTGAATTTATCTCTTGGTAATTGGCTTTGATCTCGTCTAATAGAACTGTAACAACTCCCACAGTTCCATCCCAATCTTTATCTGGCACATCCACACTTCTTAGAAGTCTAACTTTCTTATGTTTTTCTAGTTCAGAAAACCAATCTTTATAGATGAAATCTGCTGGTGTCTTTGCACCAAAACAGATATTGATCTTTTTAAATTTATCTTCTTCTTCTAATAATGTTAAAATTAAACAACGCAACGGAGCTAAACCTACTCCACCGCCCAGAATGAGAATCTCTGTACCGTAAAATTTCTTGATCGGATAACCTTTTCCAAAGGGACCACGAATTCCAATTGTCTCTCCTCCTTTCAATTGATGCATCTTTCCCGTCACATAACCGGCATTCATGATAGTCAGTTCCATTTTGTTTTTTATGTATGGGGATGATGAAGGAGTGTAAGGTGCTTCTCCAATACCATCAAGAGTAACTTCTACAAATTGTCCTGTATCAAATTCAAAATCTTTTTCTGAACTAATAAAAAAAGTTTTTATATTAGAAGTTTCCTCAACAATTTTATCAACTTTATATTTAATTGGTTTATAAATATTATTTTCAGCCATTTTCAATCCCTTATTCACAAACTTCAGCTATTAATTCATTTTTATTGATCTTTCCAATACAGGCCTCAATACATCTTCCACAACCAGTACAAGCGATCTCATCATACATATCAGGTTTATGAACATATTTACACAAATATCTGTTTTTCAAACGATCATAGATATGGGCTAATGGATCTTCGTCCCCAGCTACTTTCTCGAAGGAAGGATATTGGCAGCTATCCCAATTCTTTATCTTTTCAAAATTTTCTTTATCTATTAATAAGAAGCAATGGCAGGTTGGACACACAAGAGCACAAGCTCCGCAAGAAACACAATCTTCAGCATACTTTTTCCAAATAATAGTACCTTCTTTTTCAACTCCTTTCCTCGTCTCTTCAATATTTGGAAGATCTTTGTTCTGAATCGCTAATTTTTCTATTGTTTCTTCTCGTTTCTTTTGAATTTCTGGTGGTAATTTATTAATTTCTTTTAGTTCTTGGGAGAATCGTTTTATAAATTTTTCACCCTTTTTGCTAAAAACTTGCAATGTAACCTTATAATCTATAAGTGATAAAGAGATGTCACAATTTTCTTTCGGGTAGGGATCAATGTTATAGCTTGTACAATGACAGTTTTCACTTATCTCGTAACAATCTGAACCAATTATGATAGTATTATCTCTTTTATCTTTATAATATGTATCAAGAAATTGTTCATCTAAAAATATTTTATCTAGAATATTTAAGGCGGAAAGATCACAAGCCGGTGCTCCTAATATGACTCTTTGCTTATCTTCATCTTCTCTTACAACATTTTCTTTGATGGGAAAGAAAAAAGATTTTAATGGTGTTGTTGGTATAGCTTTGTTATAGGAAATTGACATAATGTTATCTTCGGTGAGCTGCTCGTAATCAAGATATTCATCTTTTCGAATCGGGGCAAAAATATCAATTTCTGCGGAAATAGAATTGAGAATTTTTACCCACTGTTTCAATGAAACGGAGTACTTCCTCATATATTCTTCCATTATATTTTTGAAGTCGCATCATTACGACTTCAACAAACTTCTAAATGAAAATGCGATTTCATTTGCAAAAACATTATAGGATTTACAATCTGTCAAATTATTTTTTTACTACCTGTTCCTTTAAATTTTATAACTCTATAGTTAGAATAGTATTACAATAATATATTTTTTTTCTCAAGTAATTTACTAATAATTTATATTTTTGATAAATTGTTACCCGCTTTTGGTTATGTGGGATAACAACTAATGATTCAATAAGATTGTTTGCAATTTCAAAATTAGGTTGGATAAAATGCCATCAAAGAAAATTTGAAAATCAAGAGAGAATTTCACCCAGAAAGTATAAAGAAAGAGAAAGCCACTATTTTCAAGAAAAAAGATACTTATTTAGAATAAAAAACACTAATGAAACTGGATGGTATCAGCAAAGAAGTTTCAGCTGGAAAATATCGCGTGGAAGTGAAGAAAGAAGTTTATTACGAACAAAGTAGAACTGTGAATATAGAAAAAGGCAA
>LSCM01000071.1 GCA_001577185.1 Cloacimonetes bacterium TCS62
TCCTAATGAAATAGTCAGAATGAATTTCATGGGATAAATCCTAATGAAATAAGGGAATTTAGCCCCGACCTTTTTGGGAGGGGCAACTTTTCTTCCTAATGAAATAAGACTCGACTTCAGCAGAGCTTTTAGCGAGACTGGAGTTGAGAATCATTTCTTTGAGGTCCAGTAAAGTCTGAACTCCGAAGAAAACATTAGCCCCGACTTCGGATAGGGCTTTTATGTAGATCAACCAGTTTGGTCGATAATATGAGCGAGCTAGCAGCTTGCTCTACTTTATCTCACACTGAATTTATCTAAGAATAAAAGAGCATCTTCAAAGAGCTAGAGAACAAATAAGGTAACTGTAGATACTATTACCTATTGTAGATTTGATTGAAACAAATTCATAGGTAATAAAATTTGCGTAGAATATAAATGGTCGGGATGACTGGATTTGAACCAGCGACCTTTCGGTCCCGAACCGAACGCGCTAACCGGGCTGCGCTACATCCCGACTAAGACATGAAATCATAAATGATTATTATGTCAACAAAACTGCAATATAATATCTATCACATAATAAAATCTTGACTGAAAATGGAAAGAAAATTGCATAACTTAATTAAAATAAGAAAGTAAGGAGAATGTAATGAAATTCAAAACAACCATATTAATTATATTGTTACCGTTATTGATTTCTGCTATAACAATAAATGTAGATAATCCAAAATTACAAGGTTCAACATTCCAGAATGAACTTCCCCAGATGATCGATCCAGGTAATCCAATGATGCCATATCTGCCGATAAAGATACTAATGCCAATGGGTGAGACAATTAAATCAATCTCAATAACACCCAGTCAAAAAGACGTGGTGAAAAATAAATATAATATAGAGTATGCGAGGAAAGTTCAACCAATTTCAAAAGCATCGATTGATGATACTAAAAAGAACATGAAAGTATATAACAGTGAAAAAGATTATCCAGTTTTTGATCACAAAATTTTAGGATATCAAACTTATAGAGGTTATAAATTACTATTGGTAAATTTATATCCTTACAAATATTCTCCTTTAAAGGGCGAAATATCTTGGTATAAAAAGGTTGAAGTAACATTTAACACTTTTGAAGAAAAAGGCTCATATGAGCATCAGAACAGGTTATTGCTAGATGATAAGCAGACAAGAGCAAAAATTAAAGAGATGGTGATAAATCCAAGTACGATCCGTTCTTATAAAAAGAGATCTGTTCATTCTGAACGGAATCTTGTAACTGCAAATGATCCTTATGAAATGATAATCATAACAGATGCTGTTTCTGAAGCCTTTTTTACCGATTTTATAAATTGGAAATCTGCTCAAGGGATCAGTGCAGCAACCTTTATTACAGCAGATATTTATAGTGAATATGATGGTGTAAACGATCAAGAGAAACTAAAGAATTTTATTTTGGATGCTTATACGGTATATTCCGGAACAGATACTCCTTTGGAATATGTTATTTTAGGTGGTGATGACGAAATTGTTCCAATTAGAACGATTTATATTAGTACTGGCGCTAATACTGTTGATAATGCAATGCCAAGTGATTTGTATTATGGTTGCCTGGATGATAATTGGGATAATAATGGTAATGGAATTTATGGAGAAGTTGAAGATAATGCAGATATTATCCCGGAAGTAACTGTTGCCAGATTTCCTGCTGAAACTGAATTGGAATTCAACAATATTTTTTCTAAAACTCAATTTTATGTTGAGAATACAGCTGTTAGCAATGAAGTTGCTTATATGTTGGGAGAAAATCTCAATTGGAATCCTGTAACATGGGGAGGAGATTACAAAGATGAGATCGTAAGTTTAACTCCTTCTTTAGATTCAGACTACCATCTATTCACACTTTATGATAGAGATGGAACTTATAGTACTGTATCAGTACAGGATGCTATTGATGAGGGAGTGAGTATAATTAATCATATGGGACATTCTAATGAAACAATTGTTTTTGGGCAGACTGCCGGAAATGTAAATTCATATACAAATGAAGAATATGGTTTTGCTTATTCTCAGGGGTGTTATCCAGCTGCTTTCGACGAATTAACAAGCCATGAAAGTGAATGTATTGCTGAAAATCTAGTTAAAAATGAGCATGGATTATATGCATTTGTGGGAAATACTCGTTACGGATGGTATATGCCGGGAAGTACAAATGGACCTTCTCAACCTTATGATATTGAGTTTTTTGATGCTATTTTTAATGAAAACATTAGAGAATTAGGAAAAGCACTGGATGAATCTCGAATTGTATTGGCAAATACTGCTCTAACTTACAGTGCTACAAGATGGGTCCATATGGAGTTAGTATTATTTGGAGATCCTACTGTCGAAGTTAAAGAACCAGCTTTGAATTTCCCTTACATTGTGCCAGTTGAAGCTGTTTATGATGATTCCCAAACTGGTGATGGTGATGGAATTCCTAATCCTGGAGAGGAAATTGAGATCTTTGTGGAATTGGAAAATTTAGTTGGTTGGGAAGACGCATCTGATGTTACAGCCAGTATTTCATTTGAAGATCCTAGCATTCAGGTCTTGGAAGATGAAGTTGCTTATGGGAATATTCCTAATGGGGCTTCTATCAGTACAGATCCTTTTTTAATATCTGTTCCTCAGGATTGTAATTATGATTCTTATGAATACTCATTAAATATAACGGCTCCGATAGCAGGAAATACTTCATTTGATAGAACGTATCAATTAAGTATGGAAGTTTCTCTATTTCAACAAAATTGGCCTTGGACGACTAATAATTCAGTTATAAGTAATCCTATAATTACTGATTTTAATAATGATGAAGTTAACGAAGTCATGATTGTTGATGCAGCTTCAAACGTAAATTTACTAAATATTAATGCCTCTCAATTGACAGGATTTCCTTGGGCAGGGGAAGCAAATATTTGGAAGAGTACAGCTTTGGGTGATATAAATGACGATGGTTATGATGATATCATTATTGCAACCAGAGCGGGAGATATTTACGCCTTAGATCAAAATGGAAATGCAATTTTCAACAATACTGAATGTTGTGAACAGCTTCTAACTCCAATGATATCTGATATTGACGGAGATGATTCTTTAGATCTTATCAGTTTTGGGTTAGATAAAAAAATAAATGTGTTGGATAATAGTGGAAATATGCTCAATAATTTTCCTCTTGAGATGCCTATGCTGACTTTTTACGATATGGCAACTGCAGATCTTGATCTCGATAATAAGAATGAGATCGTCATAGGTACCTTAGATGGCATGGTTTCAGCTGTAAATCATTTAGCTGACAACGTAAATAATTTTCCAGTGCAATTATCTGCAGCAGTAAATACAGCCCCAATAATTTTGGACAATTTAAATATTGTAGTAGGTACAAGCGATAATAAGATCCATTTGATCTCCAATACAGGAGAGATTTTATTTTCTAAAACGCTCAATTCAAATGTTGCAAAATCATCAATAGCTGGTAATTTCGATGATAATGAAGATTTAGAGATAGTTTTCACAACTACTAATGGAAAGATCTATGTGATAGATCAAAATGGTGATGAATTAGCTGGCTGGCCTGTGGATATTAATAATTCTGTTTCTAATCCACCTCTGGCAGTTGATCTTAATGATGACGGAGAATTAAATGTGATCTGTTTCTCCAATTCAAATAATCTATACGCATTCCACAAGGATGGTTCGGAGGTTGATTTTGCACCAGTTCCAGTAAATCTAATTGGAAATACACCATCTACTATTGATGATATTGATGCTGATGGGGATTTCGATATAGTTACCGGAATTTCTACAGGAGCAATTATTATTGATTGCAAACTTCCTAAAGGTAATAGAACTTCTTGGAAAACTTATCGTGGAAATTACAAAAGAACTGGATATTATGGTGATAACCAACTATTCACTGCTGCAGATGATCTAGCAGTGC
Organism: Cloacimonetes bacterium TCS62; assembly: GCA_001577185.1. GTDB lineage: Bacteria > Cloacimonadota > Cloacimonadia > Cloacimonadales > TCS61 > TCS61. The sequence goes on from LSCM01000071.1 coordinate 3,957, forward strand.
AAATATCTAGATCTAATTTGGAGCAGAATTATCCGAATCCATTCAATCCGTCAAGTGCCGGACGCAGTCCAAGCACTACAATAGCATTTTCTTTGGCTAAAGATACTGAAAAAGCAAACCTAGAAATATTCAACATCAGAGGTCAACGAGTAAAAGATTTCAAATTTGATGACCTGGCAGCTAACCAGAGGTATTCTGTAACATGGAATGGTAGGGATAATTATGGGAAACAAGTGAGTTCCGGAATATATTTTTATCAATTAATTGCAGAAGATAAATTAATAAATGTTAAAAAATGTATATTAATTAAATAGGGGGATAAATGCGGGGCAAGGTTAAATGGTTTGATGAAACGAAAGGTTATGGTTTTATTTTATCTGAAGTTGGTAAGGAATATTTCGTTCATTGGAAATCCATAGTTACAGCATCAGACAGAGATAGAAAATTCTTAGTTCAAGATGAAGCTGTGAAATTCGACCTAATGGAAACTGATAAGGGTATCCAAGCAATAAATGTTATTAGATTAGATCCTGAAAGTAATTGATCTTATAGTTTAAGATTTGTCGTTATTCAATTGTTTTAGAATTTGTTCGATTTCATCATTAGAGAATTCCGATATTTCTCTCTTATTTATTTTGGCATTAAGCACGATCTCCTTGATCTTTTCACCTAATTTGGTTGAAGAATTCATTTTGAACACTCTTTTCGGTTTCCTAGGAGGGGTTATTATCTTTAAATGATGATGCTCATCTATAAAGAATTCAATGAAAAAAGAAGCACTTTCCCCATTTTGTTTATTAAATATTATCCATACTTTATAAACCGAGTCGTTAAGTTGTACTTCATAATCTGAAATACTATCTATCTCCAAAGAGGGGTCATAGTTGTTTAAATCTACTTCTGAAAAATAGTAGTACATTTTATCTAAAGTACCGTTTTCCAGATTTTCCTTAAACCTTTTTAAAAATTTAATGATCTGATCATTTAATTTTGGAGTAATTATCTTCTTGGTGGCGATCGCACCAAGTTTCCGAAAAGTTTCTGCTTTTAAGATTTTTCTTATAATTGATAGTTTCTTACGTAAGGTAGCATACGAGATGTCCAGAATCTCATCCATCTTTTTAATGCTCTGTCCACATTGGTAATAATATAATATAAAGCGTAGTTCTTCATCTTTAAGAGAATGTAATGATTCATTCATGGCTTTATATAGATCAGTATCTTTTTCTATCTTTAATTGTTTATTTAAATTAGTTACAAACTTTTCTCTATACTTTTTCTCTTTATTCTGTTTATGTTTTAGTTTATCAAAATAACGGTGACAAAAGTTCTTAGCAGTATTGATGAGCCAGCCCTTTACATTTTCTTCTACTATCTGATTATGAGAAAGCAAAAAGGTTGTGATCGTCTCTGAGGTAACATCTTTTGCTACATCTTCGTTACCAATTCTGTATACAGCATAGTCATAAACGAAATTTTTGTAATTTACTAATTCATTATTATCAACTTTCAATAGAGCTCCTTTTAAAAAACAAATCCAAGAATATTTTTCCTAAAGTCAAGCTCTAAATAAAAAAACATTGTCAATAATATTAACTATAGAGTTAAAGTTGAAAAGAAAACAGGATTTTAATCAAATTTATTTTAAATCATGTAAATATTTGAAAAATAAATGATTAGGAAGATATTACTGAAGACAAAATAAAAAAAAATAATTTTTTTTGAGTGGTGTCTTCACAATTTAAGTTTTTTTTTGATATATAAGTAGAGAGTGAAAATGATAATTAAATTAGGAGGAATTATGAAACGTTTGATCACATTTACTTTGTTAGTTCTATTTACTGGAGTTACAATCCTATCTGCTTTAACTTTAGATGATCTTGATATTCCAGATAGAATGACTGTGGAAGAATACCTTATTGAGAATATTGAAGACATCACAACTATCACTATAGATGAGTTAGGAGATGATGATTATAATATTTTAGCTGTTGGTGAGAAGTATGTCATCATAGAGGTTGATGGTGTAATCTTTATTATAGAAAAAGAGTAAGGGGGGGGATTTATGAAAAAGGTTTTTGAAAATAATAAATATTTCATCATTATGATCGATGGTGCGATCTACGTTATAGAGAAATAAAACAACCCAGATCGATTGAGTCCCAGGAGATGATCACTTGGATAGGAATTATTAATTGAGCGGTAATACGTGTTAATTAAAGGAAAATTAAGATGGCAAAAATTTTAATCACTGAAGATGAAAGATTAATTGCAGAGGAATTAAAGCTTATTTTGCATAAGGATCAACATACTACAGTTGGGAATGTGGATTCTGGCGAGGAAGCAATTGAGAAAGCAGAAGCTCTCAAACCAGATCTGATATTTATCGATATTCAGTTAAAAGGTAAACTGGATGGTCTGCAAACAGCACAAATAATACTGAAAAACTCCAAAATACCTGTTATCTTCTGTTCAGCTTATAAAGATGATGTAACTTTAGCAAGAGCTACTAAGATCAGTCCGCACGGTATACTTGATAAACCAGTTGAAGATGAGGATGTTCTTAACACTGTACAAAACATGTTAAATTCATTTTACGCAAAAAAAATATGTTAAATAAGCATTAATTCTTTCATGTTGAATTTTTTTATGGTGATCAAATCATAATGCTCAGATTATATAAAATATTAACTGTTTAGATTTGTATTAAAAAAATTAGAAGGAGAATTTAAGATGAAAAAAATAATTACAATTATCATAGTGGTAATATGTTCTTTACCATTATTTTCGACGACTGTTATCGTAGCTCAACATGGAAATGGAGATTATACAACGATCCAGGCTG
>LSCM01000072.1 GCA_001577185.1 Cloacimonetes bacterium TCS62
TAGTTTTAATTATAAGTCCAATTTTCAGTGTTGTAACATCTTTTTCACCAATACTTTTTATCTCTTATTTGCTCATTTTGATTTTTTTCCTCTTAAGAACTAACCTCTCAAAAGTTATTGTAGGATTTACTGCTGTTATCAATGTATTTTTCTTTATTATTACTCCGATTATCTGGAATAATTTACATGAATATCAACAGGATCGCATATTATCATTTATCAATCCTGCCAGAAATCCATTTGGTAGTGGCTATCAAATTATCCAATCCAAAATTGCAATAGGTTCTGGAGGTTTATTTGGAAAGGGCTTTCTCATGGGTACGCAAAAGAATCTAGATTTTCTCCCAGAACACCATACCGACTTTATTTTTTCTATTATTGGTGAAGAATTTGGATTTTTAGGTTGCCTATTTCTTTTAACTTTGTTTTTTGTATTCTTGTATAGATTAGCAAATAAAATTTCTGGTTTAAAAAGAAAAGAAAATAGATATGCAGCAGTTGGACTGTTTGCTTATCTCACTTTTCAAATCTCAATAAATATTGGGATGAATATTGGAATAATGCCGACAACAGGAATTCCCTTACCATTCATTAGTTATGGCGGTTCCAATATGTTAATAAATGTTTTAGGTATTGGATTAATTCTAAAATTTATAAAAGAAAAAAGTATTTTCAAATAGGAGGTAATCATGCTTAATTTTATTGCAATAGTTGCAGTTATTATTTCCAGTTGTGTTTTTGGCTCTATCTCAGAATTTTCAGAGGAAGATATTAAAAACAAGAATAATGTTGTTTTGAATTCTAGTTTCGAAAATGGAGAATTTAATAAAAATAAACTACCCAGCAATTGGACCTCTTTAGATAATAATTCTGAATTTATCGTTTGGGATGATGAACATGCCCATAGTGGAACTAAAAGTTTGAGAACGGATTTTCCTACAAACAATTTGAATATCATCTCAGATGCTTTTTCCATCGATCCAGAATCAGTTTATTATACTCGGTGTTTTGTTAAAACAAATTATAAATCCAATCATCAAATTTATATCCGATTTCTAGCATTTAATAATAAAGGAGAAAAAGTTAACAAATTTAGTAGTAAACTTTATCCTAAGGAAGATTGGACAAAGGCTGAATTGACAACTGGTTTTTTTAAAAATTCAGCAAAATTTGGAAGAATTATTATTTCCTTACCAGATAGAGATGATAAAGTATTCTGGATGGATGATGTAGAAAGTTATAAAGTTTATAAAATTCAAAAATAAATGGAGGCAAAATGGCAAAAAAGAAGTATCTTTACAATCCAAAAAAATTTTGTATTCCTGTAACAAAAGCTGAACCCCTAGATTCAATCCAGTTCATTGTAAATGATTTTTTAGAAAAAAAAGTCTCTTTTTGTATTGATGGTGGAGGAGATTCTTGGGAATTATGGCGACATGTAGAAGATAATGATAATGATAAGATCAAGAAAAACGGTTCACCTGGTAAACCAAAATATCTGTATGTTGAAGGTGAAGAAATTAAGGAGTTTGAACAGGCAAAGTAACTAATATTTCATATATAAAAAGCACCCTTGTAGGTGCTTTATTTTTATCGTTGTATTTTAAAAAATTCTATTGATCTTTCGTGTTCTCTATCCATTTTTCTGCTTCAAAAGCAGCAGTAGCACCATCTGAGGCTGCAGTAACAACTTGGCGTAGAACTTTCTGATTAATATCTCCAACTGCATAAAGACCAGGAATATTTGTACTCATCGAAGCATCAGTCTGAATAAATCCTTGTTCATCTAATTCTACAAACTCTTTTACTAATTTATTATTCGGTATTATTCCAACATACATAAAAACACCATCTATTGTAAGATCAAAATCTCTATCATCTTCCTTGTTATGAAGTTTTAAATTCTCTACAAAATCTTTTCCTTCGATCTCTTTAACAATTGAATTCCAAACTATTTCAATCTTCTCATTTCTGAAAGCTCTTTCTCTGACTAGTTTTATTGCACGAAGTTTGTCTCGACGATGAATAATGTAAACTTTCCTGGCAAATCTTGTTAAAAATAATGCTTCCTCTACTGCAGAATCTCCTCCACCTACTACTGCTACGATCTTATCTCTGTACAAAGCACCATCACATGTTGCACAATAGGAAACACCCTTACCTGTTAAACGTGCTTCACCTTCAACTCCTAATTTTCTTGGGTTAGCTCCTGTAGCAATAATAATAGATCTTACTTTATACTCTTTACTATTTGTTACTACACTTTTGATCTTTCCTTTTGGTTTTACTTCAAGGACTTCTTCCATCTTAAATTCTGTTCCGAAATTATTAGCTTGTTTTTTCATTTTATCGGCAATATCAAAACCACTTAAATTTTCTTCAAAACCAGGATAATTCTCTATATCTGCGGTTAGAACAATTTGTCCGCCAACTAAACCTTTTTCAAAAACAACTGTATCTAGTCCACCGCGAGATGCATAAATTGCAGCACTTAGACCTCCTGGCCCTCCTCCAATAATAGCAATATCATAATCTAATCTCATTCTTCCTCCATATTTTTGTTAAAAGTTATACATTCTATCAATAAATGCAAATTTTATTTAACAAAAATATTAAGCTTTAAACTTTAGAGGCAATAGTTCTCTGATAGAAGATTCTATTCCCTTACTACCGGAGAACATTGAGATTTTCATATCATCACTAAATTCTGATATTACCTGCCTGCAGGCACCGCAAGGAGTTGGTATATTACCGGATTTTACATAAATGATCATTTCTTCAAATTCACTTTCGCCTTCGGATATAGCCTTAAAAATCGCATTTCTTTCAGCGCAGTTTGTTAATCCATATGAAGAATTTTCTACATTGCAACCAGTAAAAATTTTACCATTTTTTGTTCTAAGAGCAGCACCAACTTTATAATTTGAATACGGTGCATAAGCATTTTCAGAAACTTTTTTTGCTTTTTCGTATAATTCATTAGATTTCATAAGTTCTCCTTATCTATCTATATTTTTCTTTACTAATTTTAGTTTATGAGATATTTGTTCAGATAGCTGCTCTGATCGCATTCTCCACTGCCAATTGTCCTCGGTCTTGCCAGGTGTATTCATTCTCGCAGAATTATCCAAGCCCAAAATATCCTGCATTGGAATGATCACCATATCGGCTTTAGAATCATAAGCTAAAGATATCATATCCCAACATACATCACTTATTTCATGTTGTAAATATTCCTGTAAAAAGTTCTTCCTTTTACTCGGACTATTTTTGAACCAACCTAAAGTCGTTTCGTTATCATGCGTTCCTGTGTAAACTACACAATTCTCTGGATAATTGTGAGGAAGATAATCATTGCTTAGGTCTGAATCAAAAGCAAATTGGAGAATTTTCATTCCAGGAAATTCAAATTTATCTCTTAACTCAATTACCTTTTCAGTAATCATTCCTAGATCCTCTGCTATTATTGGAAGTTCACCTAAATCTCCACAAACTTTCGAGAACATTTTTTCACCAGGCGCTTTTTCCCACTCTCCATTGACAGCTGTTTTTTGCTTCACAGGAACAGCCCAGTAAGATTCGAAACCTCTAAAATGATCTACTCTAAGAATATCAAATTGTTCTAGCTTTTCTTTAAATCTTCGTCGCCACCACTTAAAATTATTTTTTTCCATAACTTGCCAATCGTATAAAGGGTTACCCCACAGCTGTCCTGTTTTACTAAAATAATCAGGAGGGACACCCGCAATTTTCGTTGGATAGTGATTTTCATCTAATTGAAAAATTTCAGGATTTGACCAAACATCTGAACTATCATGAGCAACAAAAATAGGACAATCGCCAATTATTTTAATAGCCTTTTCTTTGGCATAATTTTTAAGAGCGAACCATTGTCCGAAAAAAATAAACTGACAAAATTTAATATACTCGATCTTTTTGTTTAGGAGTTTTTCATAATTTTTTTTAGCTTTGGAGCTTCTTAATTTTATCTTCTCATCCCAGTTGCTCCATGCTTTCTGTCCAAAATAGTCTTTTAAAGACATAAATAAAGCATAATCATCAAGCCAAAATGATCTTTGCTTTTTAAACTCAATATAATCTCTGCTTTCTAAGTCGAAGCTGCGGAATGCGATCTGCAGAATTTTTTCTTTAAATTTTCTAACTTCATTATATTCTACTTTTTCAATATTGAATTGCACATTATTTTCTAGCTCTTGAGGTTTTAGTAATTGCTTTTCAACCAAATTATCAAGATCGATCAAAATTGGATCACCAGCAAAAGCTGAGTATGTTTGATAAGGAGAATTCCCATAACCGGTCGGTTCTAATGGTAAGATTTGCCATAATTTTTGCCCAGAATCTGCAAGAAAATCAACAAAATTGAAAGCTTCCTTGCCCAAACTTCCAATTCCATAATTACTTGGAAGTGAGGTAATATGTAGTAAAATCCCACTAGATCTTTCGAATTGCATTATTTAAGTTCTTTTTTCTTTGATCAATTTATCATAAATGTGTAAGTAATTTTCCGCAGTATTCTTTAGATTGAATTTCCTTTTTGATTCACTCATTATTCTTTGCATTTGTTTGATCTTAGTTATTATTGGTAATTTATAAAATTTCAAAGCTTCCTTGATACCATATTCTAAGCCTGCTTTATCTGCAATTTTAAAAACAAATCCATTACCAGAGTTATTCTCTACATCCAAATGTGAAATTGTATCACTAAGCCCACCAGTAGATCGCACAACAGGTAGAGTGCCGAACCTTAATACTTCCATTTGAGGAAGTCCACAAGGCTCATATCTCGAAGGCATTAAAATAAAATCTGCAGCTGCTTTACCTAAGTTGCTTAATTTATCATCAAAATTCTTATAGCTAATGTGAGTATATTTTTTCTGCAGCTTCTTCAATTTATTCTCTAGCTTAGTATCTCCATTAGCGACAACTGCTATCTGCATTTTGTATTTTTTAAAAAATTCTTCGAGATTATTGATCAAAATATCTGGACCTTTTTGATAATATAGCCTATTGGGCCAGAAAAAAAGTGGAGTTTTCGGCTCAATTGGTAAATCCATTTCACTTTGGAAAAGTTCCTTATTCAGTGCTTTATTTTCTTTTAGTGTGTGTTTATTGAAATTTATAATACTTGACATTACTTTGGGATTTACAGTATCATTTGGTGCATTTAATATACCACTTGCTCTTCCATCATCATATTTTTGCTTAATTACCTCAAAAAGTGGTGGAGTGACAATATCAGGAAATACATTATCATATAACTCTTCCAAAAAAGTCTTACTGACAGTATTGAAATGATCAGCTGCAAATACCGCACTTGCGGTAAAATCAACTTTATTAGTTTTAAAATGTTTTTCCCAATTTTCTTTGAGATCTTCAGGATACTCTTCAAAATATAGCGAATCAGCAAAATCCAGAGGACGAATTCCACTTAATTCAATATTCATCATCGTTTGCTTTTCAGTAAAAATATTATGTAGTGTAAAAAGTGATTTTATTCCTTTTGATCTAGCAGCTGCGGGGATCAAACCGGTCATCCAGTCATTACAATGAACAATATCAGGTTGAATGTAATCTAAAAGAAGATTGATCACATGTCTTTGATAAGCAAGAGATCTACGTACAGGGCTATGAATAGAACCATCATCATAAGGTGTATTCAGGTACGAAAAAGCGCTATCATTTACAAGATGTATACCTTTACCACTTAAAACTACAGCTAATCTATCTATCTGCTGATTCGTGATAGCGGCCACATTTTTAATTTTACTATCATATTTTGGTAAAACAATATGTAGATCATAATCTTCATTTTTATTCAAATTTCGAATCAAACTTGCAGATATATCTCCCAAACCTCCACCTTTAGCAGAAACTAGATTAGCAGCATTTCCCATACCTTCGGGAAGTTCAGTTACTTCTGGTGTGCAAATGAGGATCTTGGGCTTACTAGATGTCTTCACCATTTTGTTATACTCTTTAGAGATATCTTTGTGCATCTGTTTATCTACATCTTTACTGGTTTTTTTAGCCATCTAAACCTCCAAAATATTTGTTAGTAACTTCCCAATTTGATACTCAGAACTTTTTTCTGCATTTTTTAGCTGCTTTATAAAGGTTGAAAACTTCTTCTGCTTGCTTCTTTGTTCACCAGCTGAAATTAAATTCACCGTTTCCAACATATCGATCAGCTCATCAAATGCCTCTTTATTGAACCAAATTTTATCATCATATTTATTTACTTTAAGATAGTTCTCAACTTCAATTTCGTTTAGTAATTTTTTCAATTTAGCAGATGGTTTTTCTTCTTTTTTCCATAAATTTTGGAATATAATGCAGATCTTTAACAATTCGGTATCGATATCAATTTTAGATATTTTGCTTATCTCTTCTGCTAAGAAAAATTCATCCAGCCAATTTCTACTGATCAATTCATAATTTTCTTGAGCACGAAGTTTTCCTAGATGTCGCCATAAAATGTAGAAAATACTAAAACATTTTTCACTTTTTTCTGTCTCAACCAGCTTCTTAAAATAATGATCAAGATCATTAGAAATATCATCGATAATTTTTTCAATTTTTGTTTCAGAATTTATCCAATCTTTTAAGAAGATAATAAAATCTTCGATTCTAGCGATCAATTCTCCCTTAAAAGTCAAATACTCACTTAGATCTTTAATGCTAAGCAAATAAGAAAGAATCTCCCAATTTAGAAACTCATTAAATTTCTCTAATAATGGCAAAAGTTCAATTCGTTTTAATGTATGTTGAATGCTTTCTACTCCGCCACCTTGTAGATATTTTGCAAGCTGAGCATAATGTTTATCAAAATCATCTTTAA
>LSCM01000073.1 GCA_001577185.1 Cloacimonetes bacterium TCS62
GTTATAATAACATTTTTATTAATACAATTTTGTGGAAATTTTTTGTATTTATTATATAGATCTAAGCGAAATTCGTAAATGTAATTTGGGAATTTTGAAATGGAATTTTTAACAAATTGGATATTTAAGCACGGAATAGAAAGTATTATCATTGTATTTTTTTACTGTTTTCGAGCAGAATTTTCCAGATCTTTTTAATTAATTGCGAATCAAGATTCCACATATTCGCTTTGGTTTTAATATTTTGCAAAAGATCATTTTCTCGCTTACTATCCTCGGTTGAGAGATCATGTTTCTTTTTGTATCTGCCTATTAATTCAGATATCTTTTGTCTTCTACTTATTGCTATTAATAGTTCCTCATCAATTTTATCGATCATTTCTCTGTAATCAGATAAAGTGTGAGATTTATTATCAATCAACTTTTGATAAGCTTTAGCATCTGCTAAAACTAATTTGATCATCGCTTTAGCTACAGGAATGATCCTTGGTATAATGCAAGTATCATGTCTTCCCGAAGATTTAAATTTTATTTGCTTATTATCTTTTGTAATCGTCTTTTGAGAAATATTAATTGAAGAAGTAGGTTTTACCACAAACCGAAAAGTTAGTTCACTACCTGTACTGATACCTCCAAGAATTCCGCCACTATGATTTGTAATAAATCCATTCTTATCCATTTCATCATTAGCTAAATCTCCTTTGAGAGCAGCTAAACTAAAGCCATCTCCAAATTCAATTCCCTTTACAGAACCTATCGAGACAATTGCTTTAGCTAAATTTGCATCTAATTTTTCAAATACTGGATCACCAAGACCAGCAGGTATATTATCGATCTTTACTTGTAAAATTCCACCTATAGAATTACCTTCTGATTTTATTTTCTTTAAATACTTTTCTAGTTGATCATAATTTGATCTATCGTGCCAGTTCAAATGATTACAAAATGTAAGATCTTCCTCAGAAATTGTAAACTTCCCTATTTTAACTGGATAAATATTTATCGAAATATCTCCTAACAAGTCAGTTATTAAACCCGAAGCTGCAACTCTAGAAATTGTTTCACGTCCTGATGCTCGACCGCCACCCCTGTGATCGTAGATCTTAAATTTTTTATAATAACTTATATCTGCATGTCCTGGACGAAAAATATTCTTTAAGTGATCATAATCTTCACTCTTAAAATTTTTGTTGTAAATTAGCATGCAAATGGGTAAGCCTGTTGTTCGGTCGTTAAAAATGCCGGATAAAACTTGTAATTCATCTTGTTCTTTCCTAGTCGTAGAAAATTTCCCCTTTCCAGGCTTACGTTCATTGAGCAGTTTTTGTATTTTTTTGAATGGGAACAAAATTCCTGGTTTCACATCTTCGATAACCACACCGATAGCTTTACCATGACTTTCGCCAAAAGTTGTTATACCATAGTATTTATTATAACTATTAGATCTCATACTTACCTCATGCTAATTATATTTTCAAAATGCACTAGGTATGTCAATTTATTTGTCGTCATTAGGATACTACAATTTAGCCCGATCTAAGAAATTCAATCTTCTCCTAAATGAATAATATTAAGCTGGCTGCGCAGAATATTGAATAGTATTTTAGGATAAATTATCAAAAAAAATATAATATCTTTAAAAAGATAATTTGACAACAAAAGTGAATGAAATTCTCTTCAACTCTAAGATCTAGGAGGAAAGATGGAATTAGTTTTACTAAGTGTATCGCCACAAGTTACTACCCAAACAAGCTTACTATCAATAGCTGCAAAGGGTGGTTTTCTAATGATCATTCTGTTAATTATATCTATTTTAGCTATTACGATTATTATTGAGAGAATTATAAAATTTAAGAAATCTCAAAAGCGGGAAGAGGAATTTCTTTTAGATATATACAATCATGTTAAGGATCAACATTTTGATCTGGCTATTCGAAAATGTGAAGAGATGAAGAACATACCAATTGCTAATGTTATCACAAAAGCAGTTGATAATTTGAATAGTTCATTTGCCGAGATTAAAGAGATAATCGAGGCTGCAGTAAAGAAAGAGATCCATCAATTTGAAAAAAATCTAGGTACATTAGCCACATTTGCTGCGATAGCACCATTGATCGGATTTCTGGGAACTGTAACCGGCATGGTAAAAGTTTTCATGAAACTGGGGGCGACAGGAGGTGGTGTAGATATCAGTTTACTTGCTAATGGTATTTGGGAAGCTCTCATTACAACTATTGGTGGTCTAACTGTTGGTATAATTTCTATTTTATTTTATAATTATTTGGTTAGCAAAGTAGAGAATTTAGCACAGGAATTGGAAGAGGATACTAACGATTTTATCTTCAGTGTTAGGAGAATGAAAGATGAAAATAAAAAAACATAAAAAGAGAATTCAAGCTGCCGCTTTAATTTCTTTTACTGATGTCATCTTTTTGCTTTTAATATTTTTACTAATTTCATCTAATTTTATCACCCATTCAGGTATAAAAGTGAATCTACCTGGTTCTAATTCTCAGCAAAATGAATTTAATAAGAATATTAGCCTAACTTTAACTAAAAATAACGAGATATTTATAGATGAACAATATGTAAGTTGGGAAGAATTACCTGAAAAATTGAATAAAAGATTGATCAATGATCCGGAGCAAGTGGTTGTTGTACGAGCTGATAAAGAGATTATTCTAAAAGATGTAGTGAGACTTTTAGATGTTGCAAAACTTTCTGGAACCAATCGATTCTTTATAGCAACGGAGATACAATATACAGAAGAACATGAATGAGAATAAAATTGCTTTTCTGAGTTCAATTCTATTTCATCTGCTTCTTATCTTTATAGCATTTGTTATTCATTATCAGATTATTCCTTCAAAACTCCTTAAGAAAATAGAAGTTGTTGAATTTGGATTACCGCAAAAAACGAGTAATGAAAGATTTATCACACCAAAATCTGAAAAGAGTGAAATGGCAAATAATATAAGTAAAGGTCAAAAAAGTAATTTGATCCCCAAAAAAGTAGATCTGCCGCATATGATCTCTCAAACACAGAAGTCATTATACACACCACAATATGAAGAAACGGTGTTTAATGAAATTGATCTAAATGAAAAAATTGGAAATACAACTGAGAAAATAAACGGTAATCTAACTGAAAAAATATCTACTGAAGATGTTGAGAATACTGAAAAAGCCTATGTCTCTACAAATCAAGATTATCTTAATAATCTAAGCGATAAACTTTTAAAAGAAGAAGGTAGACGATCACCTTATATTTTAGAAGGTGAAGCTAGTAATCGTGTAATAATTTCAAAAGTTATTCCCGAATATCCCAAGGGAGTACAAAAGAATTTAAAGGTAAAAATTCAATTTGATGTTTTAAAAGATGGATCTGTTTCAAACATGTTAGTAGTTCAGAAGGCTGATCCGATATTAGAAATGCATAGTTTACAAGCATTAAGACAGTGGAAATTTAATGAATTATCACAGGACGTGATTCAAAAAGGTAAAATAACATTTATCTATGAATTAGAATAATTATTATGAATAGAATATTAAATATTACAAATCTCAAGGATGCTAAACAAGAATTGAAAAAGATCGGTGTTTCGTCCCAAGGCATTATCGTAATGGCTCCAAAAGCTTTAAACAATACAATAAAACTCACGGACGTACACATTGGTGCAGCTAATATTTTAAAGCAGGAAATGCTTTCTATCGGTGGAGATGCAGCTGTAGCCCGTGGTGTGGTAAATGGCATAGAAAAAATTAGCGATGTCATCATACTAGGGAATACTGATAATATAAAAAAACTTATAAAGAAGCTTGATCATCAAACGATTTTCGGCTTGCCTGAGATAAAACAGGATCTGAAGAGATTTGTTTCACAAATGCTTCAAGAAGAAGTACATCTAATTGATTGTTCCGGTCATAAGATCGATCTACAAACTACAAAAATTATGGGAATATTAAATGTAACTCCGGATAGTTTTTCAGATGGCAATCAATATCTAGAAGAAGATAGAGCCTTAGAACATGCAATTCAGATGATCGAAGATGGAGCAGATATAATTGACATCGGTGGAGAATCAACCAGACCAGGAGCTGAAAAAGTTACCTTAAAAACAGAATTGGAACGAGTTATCCCAATTATTGAAAAGCTTTCTCATCAAACTGATATCCCGATATCAATTGATACGAATAAAGCGGAAGTTGCTCAAAAAGCCATAAGATCAGGTGCATCTATCGTTAATGATGTATCTGCTTTACGTTTTGATGCTAAGATGATAAATGTTTTAGCACAATATCCAAATGTTCCAATAATTCTTATGCATATGCAGGGCAAACCAAGTAATATGCAAAAAGCTCCTTTCTATAAAGATGTTATTGAGGATATTTTGCTTTTTTTCAAAGAAAGAATAGAATTCTGTATTGATCATGGTATTTCTGAAGAAAGAATAATAATCGATCCAGGAATTGGGTTTGGTAAAAGGCATATTGACAATATGATAATATTAAATAAAATAAATGAGTTCAAAAGTTTGGGCTATCCAGTCCTCTTAGGTGCGTCTAGAAAAAGCTTTATTGGAAAAATTTATGATGCTGAATCGCAAGATAGATTAGAGGGAAGCTTAGCTACTACGGCAATAGCTGCTAATAATAAAATCCAGATTGTCCGTGTGCATGATGTGAAATCGCATAAAAGATTTTTGCAAACTTATAACTCGATTGAGGAAATAAAATGAATATTTTTATACCAGGGATTGCAGATGTTATTGATATTATAATAGTTGCGTTTATTTTGTATCGTCTAATATTACTATTACGAAAATTTGGTGGTTACCAAATTCTTATAGGTGTAGCAGCCGTGTTTATTGTTTATGTTTTTTCTTCTTTTTTCCATTTAAATATGGTAAGATCTATATTGAGCGTATTTAAAGATTATTGGGTTGTTTTATTTATTGTTCTTTTTCAGCAGGAGATTAGAAATTTATTCTCTAAATTAGCTCATAATCAGAATCTGAAATTTTTATTTACCAGCGCAAAAAAATCTATATTCTCACCATTGCTTAATGCTGTTTCTATTATGTCTTTTCGTAAAATGGGTGCACTTATCATCATTGAAAATAATCGTAAATTAACCGATTTTATTGGAAGTGGCGAGATTATCAATTCTAAAATTTCAGTAAAACTAATTCTAACTATTTTCAATAACAAAACGATTTTACATGATGGAGCTTTGATCATTCGCGGAGACCAAATCCACGCCGTAAAAGTTGTATTACCGCTTTCTGAGAATCTGGAGTATACTCAAAAATTTGGAACAAGGCACCTGGCAGCAATTGGAATAACAGAAGAAACAGATGCGTTTGCAATAGTTGTTTCAGAAGAGACGGGGAAAATATCTGTAGCATTAGATGGTAACATAACCAGTGATATTATGATCGATGAACTTTCTCAAAGAATAAAAGATGGTACAAACAGATAATCGTCCTTTACTAATAGCTATAACTGGTGGAATAGCATCAGGCAAAACTATTGTTTGTAAATGGTTTGAAAAGGAAGGTTTTATAGTAATTTATGCAGATAAATTAGGACACGAAATTTTAAAAGAGAAAGAAATAGTAAAAGCAGTGGAAGACGAATTTGGAATAAAAGCTAACAATGATGGATTGATCGATAGAAAACTGCTTAGCCAGATCGTTTTTAACGAAAGAGAGAAATTGCTAACTTTAAACAAAATCCTTCATCCAAAAATAAGAAAAAGAATGCAAATGATTATCGATTCAGCAAAGGAAGAATATTTGATCTTTGAAATTCCTTTGTTATTTGAGAATGGATTAAATAAATGCTTTGATCTTAACATTAATATTTCTGCGGAAAAAGAGATACGAATTGATCGAATAATAGCGCAAGATGGTACCACAAGGGAGGAAACCATAAAAAAAATATCCACCCAACTTTCCAATAAAATCAGAACAAAGCGAGCTGATATTAATATCAGAAACAACTTAAAACTTGACAGATTATATGCCCAATTAACAAAAATAAAAGAGTATATAAGTAAATTTGAAAAGAAAGATATACAAAAAATTGTGGAGGAATAATGAAAAAATATGTAGTGTTGATGCTAGTAACTTTAATTGCTGTTTGCTTGAATGCAGAAATAGTACAAAGTGCTTTTACTCCTAGTTTATTTTCAACTTCATTTCTCAAACAGAACAATATCTCAATGAATCATTCTATGTCCTTTTCTGCTGGAACTGCTTCGGGAGATAACTCTTTCTATCAATCTGTATATACAAATCATATAAAATATAAACTAAATTCGAAGTTAAATCTCCAATTAGATTTAAATTTTGTAAATTATGGATCTGCAACTTTCGATAATTGGGAATTTGATAGTAATAATGATAACCAGACTAAAGTTTTACCAAATTTTCAACTGAACTATCAACCAAATGAGAATATGAGGATTCAATTTGAATTTAGAAACTATCGCTCACCCGGAAATTTTAATCGTGATTGGAGCCATTAACAAGGTCTTTGCATTTCTGAATAAGACTTAAAAATATTGAAGTTTGCTTAAAGAATTTCCCAATCTGCGAATTCTTCATCAATAACAATGATGTTATTATAATGTCGTTTTAATTCTGATTTAGCATAGTTGTCTATAGTTAGATCATCGTCATTGAATATGTTACTACTTAAAACA
>LSCM01000074.1 GCA_001577185.1 Cloacimonetes bacterium TCS62
GATTTGGAAATTTTATTAAATTCTTTGAATAGATAGCAGAAAAATTAGATATTAATTTTTATAACATCCAGAGACCAGAAATACCTTTCAATAAAGACATTAAACTTTAAACAACTACAAGATCTCTGGCTTAATAGCGCAAAAATAAAAAAAATATATTGACAAAAAGATCCTTGGTGTACTACTTGACCCATACAGTAAAACAGAAGGTGGTTAAATGAAATTTGACGATAGTATTCCTATTTATTTGCAGATAAAAGAGGAGATAGAAAATGCGATTATCTCTGAAGTGATCGAGGAGGATGATGCTATACCTTCAATAAGATCACTAGCACAACAGTACAAAGTAAATCCTCAAACAATATCCAATGCTATCACAGAATTATTGCATGATGGCATATTATATAAAAAGCGGGGAATTGGTATGTTCGTTGAAACCGGAGCTCACAAAAAATTAATAAATGATAAATCAAAAGAATTTCGAAACAGTGATATTAAAGGGCTAGTATCTAAAGCTCGATCATTAGATGTAAGCAAAGGTAAATTAATAAAATTAATAGAGAAAGAATATGACAAAGGAGAATAGAAGATCATGGAAAATTATATCGAAATTAAGAACTTAACAAAATATTATAAAAAATTCAAAGCCTTAGATCAAGTTTACCTAAATATTCCAAAGGGCAGAATAATTGGTCTTTTAGGAAAAAATGGTGCTGGAAAATCCACTCTGATGCGATGTCTTTTAGGATTCTTAAAGCACAAGGGTAAGATAAAGATCATGAACAATGAAGTTAAAAATCATCAAGAATCTACTCATAAACAAATGGCCTTTATTCCCGATGTAAATAGTTTGGATGACAGATTAACTGTACGACAAACCATAAATTACGTAGCGGCGTTAAATGATTCCTGGGATCACGAAAAATCTGAGAAGTTATTAAAAGTTAGTGATCTTTCCTTAAAACAAAAAGTAGTAAATTTATCGAAAGGTATGAAGACAAAATTATATTTATTAATAACACTTTCTCTTGATGTGAAGATTTTGCTTTTAGATGAGCCTACATTAGGCTTAGATATAGTATTCCGTAAAGAGTTTTTTAATACTATATTGGGAGAATTTTTTGATGAAACAAAGACAATTCTGATCTCCACGCATCAAGTTGAGGAAGTTGAACATATTCTACAGGATATTATTTTTATTGATAAAGGTAAGATACTTCTCCATCAAGATATTTCCAAATTAAAGGATGAACATTCAGTTTTTAATGTAAGTTCTGATAAAAAGGGTTTATTAGAACAACATTCTCCTAATGTGATCAGTAATACTTTGGGAAATAGCATGGCTGTTTTGAACTGTGATGTAACAATACCGGATGCAAAAGTATCCAGACCAACATTATCAGATATTTTTATGGAAAAGGTGGGAGGAAAGAATGCATAAATTTAAAGCACTTATGATCAAAGATTGGTTCACTCATAAAAAGATGGTTCTCGTACCTTTTTGGATAACTCTAGGATTTTATGTTTTTATTCTTTTAGGTGCAGCTGTGGCATATTTTAAAGGAGATATTAATCTACAGCTAAGCAATATTCAAGCTAGTGAAAATCTAGCAGCAATAAGTTATGTTATTAATTCTGGGATCGTGATATTACCCGGCTTGATCAGCTTGATCTTAACGATAATTTTAACTCAAGGAGCTCTTAATGAAGATATTCAAAATAACAGTGAATTATTTCATCGCTCTCAACCGGTTTCCATCTGGTTTAGAAGTGGCTCTAAATTTGCCTTTGGAATTGCATCGAATTGGTTAGTGTTGATCATAATTGCGCTTATCAATTTTGTTGTGATCAATATTATCTTAGCAATTTTTCAGCAATTCGAATTTTACCCAGCATTTGCAGGACTTATTCAAACTTTGATAAAATATATGAAACTGGGACTGATCATCGGAAGCTTAGCTTTTTTCTGTTCTTCAATATTCAAAGATAAAGCTTTTTTCCAAGGATTTGCAATAACTCTAGCAGTACAAATATTATTTCTGATCTTAAATACGATATATCATTGGAACTTACCATTACCATTAAGTTATATTATTGAATTGATCAAGAACTCTCCATTACAAGAACTGAATGACGATATAACTATGAAGCAGATGAATTTGTATATTGCAAATAATTGGAAGGTTATGCTTATAAATTGGAAAACTGTAATACAAATTGTTGTTAGTGGAATGCTATTTACTGCTGGTACTTTGATCTATAAGAATAAAGAAATAAAATAGGGGGGATTATGAAGAAAATTGTACTATTGACCATTTTGTTAATAAACTGCATTATGTTAACCGCAGTTACACAGGGGATATATTATCCAGGTAATAATGTTGCTTTTGAATTTGAAAATATCAATATTGATGATATAGAATTCTATGACGGACATGAGATCCAAATACGATATTCTGAAAAAGAAGATCTGGAAATTGAAAAAATAGATAAAAAGATCATTTTCAAAGCAAAAGAGATAGTGAAGATAGACTTAGAATTACCGATAAGTAAAACCTACACCTTTACAAAAAGTGGGAAAAAAGTTATCTTTGATGCACAAAGTGTAAAAATTCTTGAAGATGATAAAACTGTGATCGAATTTTACAAAAGCGAGATCCTGGTTAATAATGGTGATGAAGAACAATCTATAAAGATCGGTTCTGATGGTATTTTGGTTAGTGGTGAAGAAGAATACATTGAGATTGGTTCAAAAGGAATAATCGTAGAAAATGAAGATGAATCTAAGCATCTTACAGGTTTTTGGGGGAAACTACTTGGTGGCTCAATAAAGTGGATCGTAAAATTATCTACTGGATGGATAGGAAAGAATCCAAATTTCATTATAAAACACATAATTAATGATGAAAATGATATGGATGGAACCTTTGTAAATATAGATTTATCTGATAAGGGAAAATTTACAAAAGAATTTAACACAACCTATAAACCCAAAAAAGACATTGATCTCAATGTTCAGAACCTCAACGGCAGTATTATGATCAAAAGTTGGGATGAAGAGCAGATAGATGTTTCCGCTATGATAAAATCTGATAAATCCAAAGATGAGCTAGAAAAAGTTAAGATCGAAATCACTGATAATGGTGGATGTACGATCAAGACTGCTAAGAAGAAACCGAATCCAAGAGTTTTTGTAGAATACACTTTAAAAGTTCCCAAGGATGTTCGGCTGCATAATATCAAAACTTCAAATGGAATTGTTCAGATCATGAATTGTGTTGGAGATATGCTGATTAGTTCTAGTAATGGAAATATAGAAGTCTATGATTCCAAGGGAAGTTTTACTGCTAATACCAGTAATGCGAAAATTGAATTTGTAAATCTGGATGGGCCTGCCAATGCACAAACTTCAAATGGAAAAATTCGAGTAGTTAGAACTCCTCAACTAAAAGAAGCATTTACGTCAAATGGTAAAATATTGATAGAACTAGATGAACAGATAAGCGATGATATACATCTTTCCACTTCCAATGGAGCAATTAATATTGAGCTTGATCCTTCACTTGATCTTAGTTTGGATGCTACAACAACTAATTCTCATATTGATATTGATGATATCGAGATTATGACTTCTGAATTCTCAAATAACAGATTATTGGGGAGAAGAAATCAAGGTGGAAAGAAAATAAGAGCAAAAACTAGCAATGCAAGAATTAAAATAAGTAAGTTAGAAAAATAATAAGGAGAGAAAGATGAAAAAGATTTTAATTGTTTTAACACTGATTAGTATCTCGGGAGTTTTGCTAGCATATAATTCGTTAGCAAATACTGATGACTTTATGGCATCGAAAGTAAATCCAGCTGCGATGGGAGTTGGGAATAGTGGTGGAATATCATTTTTGGGAGTATATGATGAAGATGGAATCTATGAAGATGATTACACCTTGTTTTTTAATTTTGATAATTTTGCCTATGTTTTGGATCAATACGGTAGGCGATCATCTCATAGACTGGCTTTATCTGCTCCAATAACTCAGATTAATCCAAATTTGTATATTGGATCTTCTTGGGATTGGAATAATAAGAAATTCAAATCCGGAAAACTTTCAGAATCAATTTTGTTCCGTCCTACAGATTACTTATCTTTTGGTGTTGTTGGTAATGACCTATTGAATGAGGAAAGAAATTATGATCTTGGAATCGCTGTAAGACCTATGTTGCATGATAATAATTGGATAGACAGAATTACACTTACAGCAGATTTCAATTATGATGAAGAAGTTTCCCAACCGATTGTTGGAATTCAAACAGAATTAGTTGATGGCGTTAAACTTGGTGGTTCATACGATCTGGATAGCGAGGAATTAGGTGTAGATTTTGGCATATCTTTCGGTAATTTTAGGATGGGCAGTAATATCACAGCAGATAAAGATAAAAAATTCTCACGAGGAGAATATTATTTAAGTTCAACTGATAAGGTATTCCGTACTTTTATTGGAAAGAAGAAAAATTTCTTTCTCGATTACAAATTGAAAGGGGAGATCTTAGAGAAGAATGTTACACAGAAAATTGGACCATTTTCAATCGTGATGGAAAAAGGTAAAACATTATCTGGGATCATTAATGAGATCGAGAAACTCAAAACAAACGAAAATGTTAAAGGGCTTGTATTCAAGTCCGGAAATTTTTCTGCTAAGTTTGCCCAACGTATTGCTCTGAAAAATGCACTGTTAGATTTCAAATCCAGTGGGAAAAAGATCGTATTTTATTATGAGAACATAAGTGGTGCGAATTATGCATTTGCAGCTTCTGTTGCTGATGAGATATATCTTAATCCGATTGGTTCTATCGATCTGAAAGGACTTTCGGTAAATATGCCATATTTTAAGAATTTACTGGATACTTTAGGCATCGATGTTGTTAATTTGAGAAGCCATGATTTTAAAACAGCTGGAAATGTTTTCAGTGAAGCTCATATGACAGAAGCGGAAAGAGAAACATATAGACTTTTATTGGAAGATATCTATAATGAGATCGTAATGATGATCAAAGAGGGAAGAGGTGATAAGCTGAAGAGACCAGTCGTAGAATTGATCGATAACGGACCGTATTGGAATGCAGAAAAAGCATTGGAACTTGGCCTCATTGATGGTACGATCTACGAAGATCAACTAAAGAAGAAGGTTAAAGAAAACTATAATTCTGCTGAGATAGAAGAAAAGTATAAAAAAAATATTGCTACAACTAAATGGAGTAAACCGAAGAAAGAAAAAATTGCCTTAATTTATGCTGTCGGAAATATTCATTCAGGAAAAGGAATTTCCGGAAAATCAATTGGTTCAAAAACTACTTCAAAAGAGATCAAAAATGCCCGAGAGGATAAGAGTGTGAAGGGTATCATTTTACGAGTTGATAGTGGTGGCGGTTCTGCTGTTGCCTCAGATGTTATTGCGCGTGAAATTGAATTATGTAAAACCGGAAAAAATAAAAAACCGGTAATAGTATCTATGGGTGGGGCAGCTGCCAGCGGAGGATATTATATTGCTGCAATGGCAGATAAAATAATAGCCCAACCGACTACGATCACTGGTTCGATCGGTGTGATCGGAATATTTCCTGTTTTTGAACGATTGTACGAAAAGATTCATATCAACTGGGATACTATCAAAAAGGGAAAACATTCTGATTTGGGTTCAACCCACAGACAAATGACAAGTGAAGAAAAGGATATAGCAGAAAAGGCAATTCACCATTTTTATGATAGATTCATATCAATAGTTGCTAAAGGTAGAGATATGGAGACCGAAAAAGTCCATGAAGTTGCACAAGGTAGAGTATGGACTGGCAAACAAGCTCTAAAACGCGGTTTAATAGATGCTTTAGGAGGTATGGATCTGGCAGTTAAGGAGATGAAGAAGTTAGCATCACTCGATCACGATGTGAAACTTATTGAATTTGAAGGTGATGACATAGATGATTCAATTAAACTAAGCTTGAAAGCTTCCAATATGATCCCGGAAAGCTTAAGATCTATTTGGGAACTCGGAGCAAAGATGAAACAACTGGATGATGAGAAATATTTGATGATCTTACCATTAGCACCAGAATTCAAGTAGTTTTTTTGCAGCTTAAAAAGCCCTGTCTTATCTTAAGATGGGGCTTAATTTTATAGCGCTATTAGATTTTGAAAATTTTATAATAAAATTTTTTTGGGGTAAAAAGTTACTTAATTGCCAGATCAATTTGTAGGTCGTTTCGGTCTCTTGTAACTTATCAGGTATATATGAAAGAGAATCCAAAGAAAGATATTTTGGTAATGTGAGCTGGTAATTAGCTTGCTGAAATCCCCTGCCCCAGTAATTTGTGGTTGTTAATATATACTCAGCTGTTCCTCCCATTATCCTTTGCTCATAACCAATTCTTACAATTGTGGAATCTTGAGCCGGGATTACAACTAAAAGATGTGCTCCTCTCTGATCCCATTTTAATATCCGAGTTGAATCTAAGCGAGTAGTATTTTTGCAAATTACTTTATTTACATTTCCATATAAACTATCTTGTGGAAAAGGATAGAACAAACGCTGATGATAGGTATTACTTGAAGTATTACGCAAATAATAAAGACCATTTACCGTAAAGGTTGAATCGGAAAGATTGAAATGTAGATCTTCTCTATAAAATCGTAATTCACCAAAGGCTTTAAAAGATAAAAAAAGAAATAGAAT
>LSCM01000075.1 GCA_001577185.1 Cloacimonetes bacterium TCS62
CATGTAAAAAATGGTGAAGAAGTGCCAGTTATATACTTTACACCACAGGGAAAACTATTAAATCAGCAAATTGTTAATACTTATAGTCTGCAGAATAGAATAATTCTTTTATGTGGTCATTATAAGGAAATCGATCAAAGGATCCGAGATACATTAGTCACTACGGAATTATCAGTTGGTGATTATGTTCTTTCAGGAGGAGAAATACCAGCGATGATATTAATCGATGCTGTTGCAAGATTGCAGGATGACGTTCTGGGAAATATTGAATCTGCCTTATCAGATTCACATCAAAATCAATTGTTAGGTTGTCCACATTATACCAGACCACCGGTATTTAGGAATATGAAAGTTCCAGATGTTTTGCTCTCTGGTAATCATAAAAAAATCGCTGCCTGGCGAGAAAAAAAATCACTCGAGATCACAAAAAAGAATAGACCAGATCTTCTTAATGATGAATAATATTTATCTAGGTTTAGTTCACTATCCGATTAGTAATAAATTTGGGGAAAAAGTAACAACTTCGATTACTAATCTTGATATTCACGATATAGCAAGAAGTTGCATGACATTTGGTGTTAATAGATTTTTTATAATTAACCCCTTGAAGAGTCAAAAAGAACTTCTAAAAAGAATCCTCAAATTTTGGAAAAGTGATATTGCAAAAAAATATAATTCTGACAGAGTAGAAGCTCTATCTTTGATTGAATATGCAAAAGACATTGAAAGTGCAAAAAAAAAAATAAGTTTACAGGAAGAAGACTGTTTAGTTATTTCAACGACAGCTACCGATTTGAAAAATCAAATTAGTTTTAATGAGTGCAGAAAATTAAGTAATCCGGTGCTGCTTTTATTTGGAACTGGAAACGGTTTAACGAAAGATGTTCATAATTCTGCTGATCACGTTTTAGAATCAATCAGTGGAAAACAAGATTACAACCATCTTTCGGTTAGAAGTGCAGTTGCTATTATACTAGACAGAATTGCTTCCGAGAAATAAAGGAGGAACGATGGACTTAATTCATGAAATTGGGAAAGAAAATTTAAGAAGTGATCTACCAGAGTTTAATGTTGGAGATACTATAAAAGTCCAATACAAAATTAAGGAAGGATCTAAAGAAAGAAATCAAATGTTTCAGGGAATTGTTATTCGTAAAAGAGGTGCACAGCTTTCTAAAACATTTACCTTAAGAAAAATAAGTTATGGAGTAGCAGTAGAAAGAATTTTTCCATTACACACACCAATTATTAAGAAAATTGATGTTATCAGGTATGGTAAAGTACGTAGATCAAAACTTTATTATTTACGTAAAGCCAAAGGAAAAGCTGCTCGAATTAGAGAAAAAAGAAAATTTTAATATGTACAAAATAGAAAAAGAGCTCAGTAGAGCTCTTTTTTTATGTTTTATAAAGTAAGTTGCCGTAAAATAGCTTATTTTTTTGAGGGAAACTTAATTGTTATTTCAGAACCATGATCACTATTCAATTCCATCTTACCATGTAACTGATCCAGCATAAGATCAATTAAATAAAATCCTAATGTAACATGACTGCTTATATCTACATTGTCTGGGATACCAATTCCATTGTCTCTTACAATAAGAATAAAATCTCCATTTTTATTGTTTAGCTCAATGGTAATTTTCCCCTCTCTAGCGACTGGAAATGCATGCTGTAACGAATTAGTTATCAATTCATTAAGAATAAGTCCACAAGGAATTGCAAGTTGAATATCCATTTTAATTTCTATAAGCATAAAATTTAATTTTATTTTTGAAGAATCTACTTTATTCCTTGAATAAAGATGAGAAGAAAGTGATGAGATATAATTTTGGAAATTAGAATCTACTAGTTCAATAACTTCAACTTGTATTAAACAAATCTCACTAAAGTTATTAATAATTCATTTTATTAAATCTGGCATTGCGCTTTCTATCTCTCAGTTCGTCCTTTCTTTTAATATCTTCGCGTTTATCATACTTTTTCTTACCCTTTGCTACTGCCAGGGTAATCTTAACTCTATTATCATCATTTATATACATATCCTTAGGAATAAGTGTAAAACCTCTTTCATCAACTTGTTTTTTAAGTTTTCGTATCTCTCGTTTATGTAATAGTAATTTCCTTTTTCTTTCTGGATCATGATTAAATACATTACCATGTTTATAACTGCTGATATGCAAACTGTACAGCCAGATTTCACCTTTCTCGATTCTCGCATAACTATCCTTAAAATTAACCTTACCTGCTCTTATGGATTTGATCTCGGTACCTTTAAGAATAAGACCTGCTTCCATTTCATCTACAAAGAAATAGTTATGACTCGCTTTCTTATTTTTAAATGTTCTCATTTTATCTCCAAAATTAAAATTGATTTGCAATCCATTATGTCAAATGGAAAAATTAGAAAAATATTTTAATGAATTGATATCTCGCCTAATATTCTAAAATAACATTGAATAAGATTTTTCCTTGACACTTGAATCGAACAGAATTTAAAAATTTTACAAAAAAATAGAGGAAATATGGTATCAAATAGAATTAAAGAACACCCTATCTTACCAATAGAAAAGAAAAAAAATATATTCTTTTATTGGAATGGCAAAAGATTAACTGCAAAAAAAGATGAAGTAATCTCATCTGCATTGTTCGCTAATAGTATTAAGATTTTTGGTCATCATCATAAAGATGATAAAGCCCAAGGAATTTTCTGTGCTAATGGTCAATGTGCGAAATGTACAGTTATAGCAGATGGCGTGCCTGTAAAATCTTGTATGACAACTGTAAAGCAAGGAATGAAAATTGAAAGTGTAGAAGGATTACCCAAACTTCCAGAAACCGACGAACATCAGATCAGTAATATTGAAGAAGTTGCATATGATGTTCTAATTATAGGTGGAGGTCCTGCAGGTCTTTCAGCTGCGATCCAGTTAGGTAAATTAAATATTTCAATTTTGATAGTCGATGATAAATCTGAACTTGGTGGTAAACTAGTTCTCCAAACTCATAAATTCTTTGGTTCTGTAGAAGATTCTTATGCCGGTACAAGAGGAAACGATATTGGAAAAATGTTGTCACATGAAGTTAAAGAAAACGATAAAATTACAGTATGGACAAATAGTATTGCTCTTTATGTTTATAAAGATAGAAAAGTAGGAATACTCCAAGCTGATATTTACAAATTAGTGAAGCCAAAAGTAATATTGAATGCTGCAGGTGCTCGAGAAAAGTTTCTGCGATTCAAAGGTAATTCTTTAGCAGGTATTTATGGAGCAGGAGCCTTCCAAACTTTGGTGAATCGTGATCTTGTGCGACCGACTAAGAGATTATTCATTGTGGGCGGGGGAAATGTTGGACTTATTGCCGGTTATCATGCATTACAAGCTGGTATCAAAGTTGTAGGACTTGTCGAAGCTCTACCTAAGTGCGGAGGTTATAAAGTTCATGCAGATAAACTTGCTCGATTAGGTGTTCCAATTTATACATCGCATACTGTTCTAAAAGCAAACGGGGAAGAATCTGTAGAATCTGTGACCATATCGAAAATTGATGCAAATTTCCAGCCGATCTCAGGAACTGAAAAGACATTCGCCTGCGATACACTTTTGATAGCTGTTGGTTTGGAAAGCGTTAGTGAATTTACTGATGAAGCAGAAAAAGCTGGAATAACAGTTTATGCTGCTGGTGATGCCAAGGAAATTGCTGAAGCTTCTTCTGCAATGTTCAATGGTAAAATTGCCGGACAAATGGTAGCAAAAGAGATCAACAACGATGTAACAGATATTCCTCAAAGCTGGTACGATAAAGCAGAGATCCTAAAAAAAGAACCAGGAAAAACTTTTGAGTATAACTTCCCCAAACAGGAAAAGGGAGTATTCCCCGTAATTCATTGCCTTCAAGAAATACCATGCAATCCTTGCAGTTCGATCTGTCCGACAAATTCTATCAATATGATCGGTGACCCCATAATGGATCTACCAGTTTATGAAGGAAAATGTGTAGGTTGTGGAAAATGTGTGGTTATATGTCCCGGCTTGGCGATCACTCTAGTTGATTTCCGAAATGACGATAATTATCCCACCATTACAATACCCTATGAAGTTAAAAATCATACTGTGAATATAGGTGACAAACTCATATGTGTAGATATTGATGGAAAGTATCTTGCTACACTTAAAGTTGAAGAAGTTATCGACACAAAAAATAATAAAAAAACACAGCTTATAAAACTAAAGTCACCAAAAAATATTGCAAAAAAAATCGTATCCTTTAGAGTTCAAGATAAAGAGGTAACGCAACCTCTAGAAATGGACACACCAGAAATTGATGATGATGAAATGATCTGCCTTTGCGAAAAAGTAACTGCTAAAGAAATTAAAAAGCTTATTAGACAAGGAATTACTGATATGAACCAGATCAAAGCGATCACTCGCGCTGGTATGGGACCTTGTGGTGCAAAAAGCTGCGATAATTTAATAAAACAATTATTCCGACAAGAAGGAGTTTCTTTGGAAAATGTAGAGAAAAATACCAGGCGTCCTCTTTTCGTGGAAGTACCTTTGGGAAAATTTGCGGATGGAGGTAAAAAATGAATACTTATGATGTAATTATCATCGGAGCAGGTTCAATAGGTGTTCCAACTGCATTATCCTTATCGAAAAAAAAATTAAAAGTTTTAGTGATCGATTCTCAACATTCTCCTGGCCAAGTAAATAATAAAAAAGCTATAGGTGGTATTAGAGCCACTCATTCAGATTATGGTAAGATCAAAGTATCTCAAAAAAGTATAGAAATATTCTCAACTTGGAAGGAAAAGTATGGCGATGATATTGGCTGGATAGCCAACGGTTATAGTTTCCCTGCTTATAACAAAGAAGATGCGAATAAACTTAAAGAACTTATGAAGATCCAACATTCTTTCGGTTTAAATATAGATTGGATCTCACCTGAAGAATATGAAAAAAAGGTTCCTGGGATCCGAACTAAAGATCTACAAGGATCGACTTTTTCACCTGATGATGGTTCTGCATCTCCCCTACTTGCTATAAATGCTTTATATTTTGAAAGTCTGAAATTGGGAGCAGAATATAAATTTAATGAAAGTGTAAATGACTTATATTTAGAAAATGATCGCATCTCCAAAGTTGTTACAAATAAAGGTAATTATAGATCTAAGTATGTGATCAACGCTGCCGGAAATAATGCTAAACAAGTTGGAAAATTAGTTGGGATCGATCTTCCTGTAAAACCAGATAGTCATGAAGGCGCAATTACTGAGCCTGTTGAAAGATTTTTTGGGCCAATGGTTGTAGATATGAGACCTACTGAAGGTTCTGCAAACTATTACTTTTATCAAAATAATGAAGGACAAGTGATCTTTTGTATAACCCCTGCACCTCCAATAATTGGAACTGATAGTGATTCTACATCTGTTTTCTTACCACAAGTGGCAAAAAGAATGATCGAACTATATCCCAGGTTGGCAAATTTGAAAGTTCGAAGAACATGGAGAGGACAATATCCAATGTCACCAGATGGATTCCCCATCGTAGGGAAATCTAAAAGAGTTAATAACTTGATCAATGCTGTCGGAATGTGTGGCCAAGGATTCATGTTAGGTCCCGGATTAGGTGAACTGCTCGCAAATATTGTCACCGAAGAACTTTCTAATGAAGATAAAAAAGCATTGAAAAGTTTTGATCCATATCGTAGTTTTTCAAATATTGAACAATTTAAATAATGAAAGTATATATAGAAAAGATCAAAGATTACAATTTCGACAAACTTTATCAGTTTTTTAAAACACTTGATCTGGAGGATTTATTAAGAGCCAAACAAAAGATACTTCTTAAACCAAATCTTCTAGGTGCTTTCCCACCCGAAAAAGCTGTTACCACAAATCCTTTGATTATAGACGCACTTGCGACATATCTTAAAGAATTGGGAAAAGATCTGATCATCGGAGACAGCCCTGGAGGAACGGCACCTGTAAAACAGGTCTGGGAGAAAACAGGAATTAAAGCAATTGCAGACAAACATAATATTAGTCTGGTTAATTTTAAAAATGGTGGCATTAAGCAGTTAAAAGCGAATAAGATCAATTTTCCGATCACAAAATTCATCTGGGATGTTGATGCTGTTATCAATCTTAGCAAATACAAGACTCACAGTTTGGTTTCATATACCGGAGCTATCAAAAATCTTTATGGCCTGATCCCCGGACTAAAAAAATCAGATTACCATAGAGAATATCCCGACCATATCCAATTTTCCCAAGTTATCTCTGAATTGTATTCAATAGTTAATAGCAGAATTGCGATAAATATAATGGATGGTATCGTAGGTATGGAAGGTGAAGGCCCTTCTGCAGGTGATCCCAGAAACTTCGGAGTTATATTTGCTAGTCGATCTGCCGCTGCCTTAGACTACAAAGCATCAAGTATGATGGGATTCAAACCAGAAAAACTTGAATATATTTTACCAGCTTTGAAATATGATAAAATTAAAATTTCTGACATCGAAATATCCAAAGAATGGGAAAATTTTAAATTCTCTAA
>LSCM01000076.1 GCA_001577185.1 Cloacimonetes bacterium TCS62
GATTTTATTAAGCAGTTCATTTTGGATACCGTGATTATCTGTTAGTTTGTTTGGTATAAAATAAAAATGGTTTTGAGATCCTATAGTTTCTAAAAAATCAAATAAGATGTAGGTTGCCGAAATACCATCAATGTCATCATGTCCAAATATTATGATCTTCTCTTTATGCTCAACAGCTTTAATTATACGTCGGGCTGCTTTTTGAATATCTTTCATTTGTGAAAAGTCTGGTATATTTTTTCTTGAAGTTTGGAAAAAAGAATTTGGGAGATTCCGGTTCTCAATGATCTGTTCTAACAATGTATCTTTTTTTGATTGGTTATACTCCCACCGGAAATTCATGAATTTTACCTAACCATCTGTTTATCAGGCTCAGGAATATCTCTAGGGGCAGTTCTTTTTGGTCTTTTCTTAAAAATATCAAATCCGGTTACACCAAAAGAAAATTTAAGGGAATCATCCTGTAATAAATGTTCATCAAGATTTCCCCTAGTTAAGTATTCTACAGAAAGTTCGATCTTTTTATCTGGTGACCGAAAAGGTATGGATAATCCACATGTAACTGCCTTTTCCCAAATTGCATTGTTGTTTCTTTCAAATTGTAATTCCCGAATATATCCACCGAATCTTAATGGAATTCTATTAAACCAAGATCCATAACCACTTAGTGGGTCATAAGCAAAACCTAAACCTAGCTTCGATGTATTTTTAGTGAATGAATCAGTCTTTTCCCATAGTGCATGGTGTACATCTAAAGAAGTTTTGTATTTCTCAAGGAATTTATAGGTTAAACCAACCGAGATCTCTGCTGGAACTTCTAATAAATAATCATCGGAAATTTCCAATGTATCTGTATAAGGATAGTGATTATATTTATACTTTGCAGTACCTGTTAATTTAACTGCTGATGAATAAGACGCTCCTAAAGATACTGAGCCTAAACGCTTACTTAATCCAATTGAAAATCCGGGTTTTTTAAACAATTTTTCAATTTCATATTGCGCATCTTCTATATCGGAATCCTCAAAATCAATCTCCCAATACCGGATTCTGTTACCAAGATAATAATCTCCTGAAATGCCGAAATTAACAAATTTATTTTTTAAAGCATATAAAATTTTTGCTTTAAATATATTCGAATTCAAACGATTGACATTAGTATATTCCAAAGTATCTTGAAAAGCCTCATGAAACATATCAATTTCATTTTCAATATTCCCGGAAGCAACAAGATTATAGCTAAAGGCAAAACGATGATTTTTAATTGGTACAGCGATCGAAAAGTAAGGAAGATCCAAACCATCATCACGATATTCTTGTCCAATATTATCTTGGTACCAAACATATCCTAAAGATACACCAGTTGCAAACATAACATTATTGGTAGAAACGGATAATGATGGATTACTAAAGTTCGGATTTATACGAAAAAGATCGGCTGATCCTGTATCTCCCATTCCCATGCCGTAAACATCATTGCCATAATATTTTAATGGCAAACCATCAAATGAAAATATCGAATTACCAAGTAAAATAGTTGTAATCATCAACAGTATAAATAATATTTTATATTTCATTAAGACACCTCAATTTTTTTTAACAAAATTTTATAGCATATTCTCTTTGTCAATTCATAGTTGAAATCATTCTAAGAACATTTCTTGAAATTATTACAAAATAGGCACTTTGCAAATTTTTCCTTGCCATAAAACCCCCAAATTTATTTTTAACACTTCAGACAAGGAAAATAATGAATCAAAATAATATTAGTGATAAGATTTAAGGAGATGTTATGGCTACAACATCCGATATTAGAAACGGTATGATCATAAGATTTAAAAATGGGCTTTATGAAGTAACAGAATTTTTGCATGTAAAACCTGGTAAAGGTGCAGCCTTTGTTCGTACTACACTAAAAAATATCGAAAATGGAAAAGTGATTGAAAATACTTTCCGAACTAGTGAAAAATTGGAAGAAGTACGCATTGAAAAACAGAAAAGGGAATTTTTATATTTTGATGGTAGATTTTATGTATTTATGGACACATCTACATATGAACAAAAGCCTGTTTCAAAAGACCTTATAGGAGATTTGGATAAATATCTTATTGAAAATATGGAAGTCACGATGAAAGTCGATCCCGATGATAATATTATTGGTATTGAATTGCCTGTGACCGTTACTCAAGAAATAGCAGAATGTGAGCCCAATATTAAAGGAAATTCTGCCTCAGTTAGCGGTAAAAATGCTACTACGATTACCGGATTAGATATTACTGTACCTTTTTTTATAGAGATTGGAGATAATATTAAAATCGATACAAGAAGCGGTGAATATATCGAAAGAGTTTAAATATACTTGAAAAATAATTAAAACAAGGAGTAAAATATGCCAAAAGCAAGATCATTTGGAGCAAAACTTGCCCACGAAGCCAGTACCGAAGGAAAAATGATTTGTCCAAAATGTGATACTGAAATAAAAAAGATCAAACTAGTAAGAGCTCGTAAAGGAAAGAATAAGAGCTGGATGCCAAAATATGATTATGTAGACATTTGCAAATGTAATGAAAAAGATATTCTAGCCGGTAAGATCTAAAAAACTTTTTAGATAAAAGCTTTACAAACTACACGTCACCTCCCTCTTGTCCTAAGATTAAGAGGGAGTTTATTTATTTAAAGAGGAAAGATGAAAAAAATATATATTCTATTAATGATGATTGCAGTAGCAACAATCATATTTGCTGTTCCACCTGTACCTGAAAAAAAATCCGGTATTCGTCCACTACCCGAATACCCCTCACAAATCTACGGTACGAGAACTTCTAAAAATACTGCTCTACCTCAAAGCATCTTAGTTATATTAGTAGAATTTCAGGATGTTCAATTTGATCTAATTCCCGATTATCCGGATTCACTTGCACATGATCAGGAATACTTTGAACGATTATTATTTCATCTATCTTCCTATTATAAAGACGCCTCTCACGGTCAATATGTTCTTACTCAGGATAATTTTCATTTTTTAGAAAATACTATTATGGTTTCTAATGATATGGGCTACTATGGTGATGATGAACAAGGAATTGAAAGAGTTGCTTCACTTCTAGTGGAAATAACTGAACTCTCCGATCCACAAGTAGACTTTAATAATTTTGATTCTATCATTGTATTCCATGCGGGAGCGGGACAAGAAGCTGATATCACAGGGAATAATTCTGATGAGCTCTGGACTACTTTTCTTACAAGGCGATCTTTGCAGGCTGGATTAGACCCAGAAAATGATAATTTCCCAGGTATTGCAACTGATGATGGTATTTTTTTGAAAGAATTTATTCTATGCCCAGAAACTGAGTGGCACTCAGACTTAACAGATGAAGATCCAATTTATGGATTACTTGGAATTATCGTACACCAATTTGGACATCTACTTGGACTTCCCACCTTATTTGATAACGATTCATCAAATGGTCGTTCTGCCGGAATTGGCTCTTTTGGATTGATGGGGACAGGCGTCTGGAACGCCAATGGATTCGTTCCTCCTTTACCTTGTGCCTGGTCTCGTTATTATCTAAATTGGGAAAATGATAATCTAATTGAGATCAACTCTTCCCAATCAGCAAACGACATAACTTTTCCCTCTGCGAATGATAATAGTACGTCGAAACTTTATAAGGTTAATATTTCTGAAAATGAATATTTTTTGTTAGAGAATCGCCAGCAGAATCCGGATGGAAGTACTTTTAACGAAGAACCTACATTTACTTTTCAACTTTTACCTGAAGGCCAGCAAGATGTTTACCCAACAGGACATCCAAATGAAGGACAGCCCAAATTCAATTTTATGGAGAACACTTATGAAGGATGTGAATGGGATTTTTATCTTCCTGGTTTAGGTACTTCTGATATTGATGGTTCTGGTCTTCTAATATGGCACGTTGATGAATTGATCATTAATGAGAATTTTGATCCGAATTTTGAAATTAATCAAATTAATGCCGATGCAAATAATAAAGGCATAGATCTTGAGGAAGCTGATGGTATGCAAGATCTAGATACTGCTTTTCAAATCTATAGCTGGGGCTCTCCCAATGAAGCTTTTCGAGAAGGTGTGAATACTTATTTTGGGAAATCTACCCATAATGGTGAGTTTTCTTTTCCAACTTCGGAAAGTAATTATGGTGGTGTTCAGTTGGAGATATCCCAAATAAGTTCCTCAGATTCTATCATGACTTTTGATGTAAAATATAATTGGTCACTGTTTGCCGATTATATAGGTGAAAATCCCTTCTCCGCTGCTTTAATAGATTTTGACTTTGATAATGAAAATGAATTATTCTATGCAATGAGCAATGGAAAATTGTGTCTGTGGAAAGATAGTACAATGGTACAAAATTTCCCTTATACAATAGATTCTTTAGTAACTGAATTCTCATACGATATGGAATCGCGATCATTACTTATTCCAACCAAAAATCAATCTTCAGATATTGCTAAACTGTTTATCTTAAATAATTCTTTTTACGAAGAAAAATTCTTTCTGGATTATCAATGGGCAGGACCTGTTGTAGTTAATTCGGATGAAGAAAACAGAGTGATCCTAGGTCTAAATGCTTCTGATGAAATTGGTTCTAAAATAGTTATCTTGGACCCTGTATTTAGTATTTCAGATGAAGTGAGCTTCGAAGCTGATATCGCCTCCAATCTTATGCTGAAAAATAACTACATCTTCTTTGTAGATAGTAACTGGCATTTAATTGAGTTAAATTTAGGAAACCATGCATCCGAAGATATTATTTTAGATATTGATGGTGAAAAACCATCCATAGATTTTAGCATTTTAGCTGATTTGGATAATGATAACCATAATGATTTTCTAATTTCAGCAAACGATTCTTTGTTATTTTGCTTTGATAAGAATGGAAGTTTATTCCCTGGTTTTCCTGTTACAGTACCTTTAAATGCTATGAGTATACCATCAATTGCGGATCTTGATAAAAATGGATATTTAGATGTTCTAATCGGTGGTGAAAATAGTTTTGCAGTAGTAAATAAAAACGGTGCTATTGTAAGTCCATCTTCCGAGATATCTAATCCGGATTCTGTGCTAATTGCATCAGGTGTAATTTCATTTGATATTGATAACGATGGCAACTTAGAAGTTTTGGGAAATATGTCTCGTAACAGATTGTACGTTTGGGATGTTACTGCAAATGATCTTACAATGAAGGATGGTTATCCCATATCTTTTGGTGAAAGAAGTCTAAATTATCCTATAATCGATACATATTCCAATTATGGCATTAATGCATTCATCCCTTCAAATAATGGGACTGTTTACAAAACTTCTTTACCTTCAGCTTTGCAAAGTGATGTTAGTTCAAATAACTGGAAAACAGAATATGCAAATCTTCAGCGAACTGCTTCTTATCTAGATGATGTACCACCTAATATCGATCCTGGAGATAAAATCTTTAAAAAGGATAAGACTTACTTTTATCCAAATCCATTGAGTT
The DNA here is from genome assembly GCA_001577185.1 of Cloacimonetes bacterium TCS62. Lineage (GTDB taxonomy): Bacteria > Cloacimonadota > Cloacimonadia > Cloacimonadales > TCS61 > TCS61. The sequence continues at coordinate 5,514 of LSCM01000076.1, forward strand.
CTACTTTCAATAAAGCAATAAATCATAATATGGATATTCCAGCCAACACGATCATCTTGCGAATTGAAACATATCAAAATATGAAAGTTGACATAAAAATATTTGACATAGCAGTAAACAAAATCTATAATAAAGTTCATTATTGTGAAGCCGATTTCCCACAATATATCCAGATTGATGTTAATGATTTAGCTTCTGGTGTATATTTCGCAATCTTAAAAGCAGAAGGAAAGGTTAAAAAATTAAAATTTGCGATAGAAAAATAATTAAGTACAAATTGAGGAGAATATGAAAAAGTTAATAATTACGACTTTAATGATAAGTCTTGTAATAATGCTCTCTGCAACCACGAACGGTGAGAGTGGATTTCAAATGTTAAAAATTAGTTCAGGAGCCGACGCCGCAGCTTTGGCAGGCACAAATGCAATTAATTCTTCAGATGCATTTTCTTTTTTGCAAATCCCTACAGCCGGTTTACTTAATCCACAAAAAAATATCTCTGTTACACAAAATTATTGGATATTCGATACGACTCTAAATAGTGCAGCTTATCAAAATTCCAATGGGAAAACCTCATTTTCTTGTGCCTACCGGTTTTTAGATTATGGGAAATTAGAAAATAGAGATGAAACAGGTGGTGAACCTATTGGCGAATTCCATCCAATGGATCTTGTGCTTTCAGCAAATTTTGGATATCGCTTTACACCAAATCATTATACTGGAATAAATATAAACGGATTATACGAAAAAATTGATTCCGCTTCAAGTCTAGGTTATACTTTCGACTTCGGTTATTCCTATTTACCTCCATTAAAAGCAACAACAATTTCATTCGCTTTAAAAAACTTAGGACAAACATCTGCTATGGATGAGGATGTGATAGAACTTCCCATATCGACTGAAATCGCTTTCAATAAGATCTTCTCGTTTAAAAATATGGATCTTCAAACAGAAATTAAAGCAATTAGACATTTTGATGATGATAATTATAAAGCTGCTAGTGGTGTGAAAGCTCTCTACAAAAAAATGTTTGCACTAAAATTAGGCTATAAATTTAACTATGATGCTGAGGATTTTTCTTATGGATTTGGT
>LSCM01000077.1 GCA_001577185.1 Cloacimonetes bacterium TCS62
AACGTCGTTACATCCACAAAGTTGAAATCATCAATAAGCAGTGTTGGAACTTTTGCATAATACTCTTTTTGTACTACAGGTCCCATTGCCAGAATTCGTTTTGTTGCTTCATGTAAAATCTCGTTCCAGCGGAAATTAGTAACCGATCTCTGAATTTTTCCATCTTCAAAATAGAGAACTCCGTCACGCGTTAATCCTGTCCATTCACCGACTTTGCGATCCACCGGACGAATATACCAGAAGTTATTAACGATCACGCCCCGCTTTACCATTTTCATCATGTCAGCTTCAGAAGTCTCGCCACCATCCACAACGATATTGAATGGTCTTAAAGCTTTGATATTTTTTTGTTTAGCGTAATATCTATCAGCTCTCATGTTCTTGATCACACCGTTTCTTATCCAATCAATGTTCTCTGCAGGTATGCCACCGTTCATAAATTTAGCAGCATTCAATTCAGGAGCATCCAGAGTTGAATAGAAACTGAAAGCTTTTCCAAAGAACTGCTTCCCAATTTTTTTAGTATAAGGCGTGTGTCCTTCATCAGCAGATCTTCGGTCAAAAGTCCAGATAAGATAGAATAACCAATTTAAAACTGCAGCTGGCCTTAAGATCACTGGTAACTTTCCTTTTTCCAATGGTTCAGGATCACTTAGGCTGTCATACTGCAAATTAAGTTGAGCTATCATGTCATCCATGTTGAATGTAGAATGATCTTTCACGGATTTAGAAACTTTGGTTTCAACTCCTTCCTTTTTCATGGTCATGGAATGCGAGAAACTGGCGAATTCATCAAATCCTTCAAAACCGTTTTTAGTAGTCAACATGCTTGTGTTCAATCTTTTTTCAGATATCCCGGATAGTTTAGCATTTTTGGCTTCAGCATTTTTCACGCATCTTTTGATGTCATCAACGATCTTTGTTACATTAAGATCTGCTGTATTTTGAGAAAAGTTTTTTACTTCAGGCAGTGCATGATCAGGCTCGCTAGCGACGAACTCTGGATCAGGTTGATTCAATTTTGCCATGCTTTCCGCGGTTTTAATTAAATATTTCAGTGCATCTTCGTTTAACTTATTAGTTGATGCTTCTCCTGTTTTACTATCGAAAGATACGTTCAAATTTACGTTCAATTTATTTCCTGTGATGTGCTGGGTGATCCCGTTCTGTGCAAATCGAGTAAGCAGATCTTCAGCTCCTGTTACAGAAAATGAGAAATCATCAGCAGAAATATGCTTTTTTATGAATTCAGCAGCTTTTTTCATTTCTTGTCTTGTTATCATTTTGAACCTCCCACGCGGATTTTACGGAAGCGAGCTAATGTTCCTCCATGCGTCATTCTACCCCTTTGTCCAGGCTGACCTTTACCGCAGTTGGTTACGCCAAATGTTCGGAAAAATCTGTCATCACAAATTGCATCGACGCTGCTCCAGAACTCTGGGTTGTTCGATTTATAAAGGATTTTTTTAAGTGGTCTCACTTTTTTACCGTGCTTGATCTCCCAGAACATATCTCCACCAAATTGGAAATTCACTCGATGTTGATCGATCGAAAATGAGCCACGACCTTCGATGTAAACGCCATCTTTAGTATCAGCAATCAATTCCTGTGGAGTGAGTGGTTCTTTTCCCGGTTCGAGGTAAAGATTGGGAATTCGGTTGATTGGGAAATCATAGTAATTCGTTGCTCGGTTGCAACCTCTGCTCATTTTATTCCCAATAATTGGAGCAGTTGCGCGAGTATTGCCATATTCGTTCAGTATGCCATCTTTAACAATGTGCCATTTCTGATTGGGAACTCCGTCATCATCATATCCGGCAGTTGCTAATCCACCTTCCAAATTGTTGTTTGCTACAAAGTTCACGATCTTTGATCCATACTGAAAATTACCAAGTTTTTCGGGTGTTGCAAAACTGATGCCGGCAAAGTCGGCTTCCCAACCAAGCACTCTATCTAATTCGGTAGGATGTCCGACAGATTCATGCATCGTAAGTGCCATATGCTGCGGATCGAGCAGAAGTGTTCTGCGTTCTTCACTACCTAAACTTTCAGCATGAACTTTCATGATCGCTTCTTCTGCAACTTGCACAGCTTTCTCGGTTAATTTCAAACTTTGTACCCATTCCCAGCCTTTGGCTTGTCCTCCGTGACTATAAGTTCTGCTCTGGCTGTCGCCTTCGGCAATTGCAGTAGCGGTAATAGTGGGCTCGATGTAGAGAGTTTGGATATCTAACCTGCTGCCAAGTGTAGAAGCGAAAAGTTTTTCATCTTTTCGGCATTCCAGCATGAAAACAGCCAATTTGATCTCATCGAAGTTTAACATGGTTTTGTTCACTTCCATCATCATTTCTACTTTTTCACCCAGTGGAACATCGAATGGATCTGATGAATATGGAGTTTTGTAGGAATCGAGATAAGCTCTTTCATGAGCTAGGGTTAAACCATCTCCATATTTTACACGTCCAGATTCTTTGGCGATGTTAAAAGCCTTTTTCACCGTTTTATTCACCGCATCGGCAGTGAATTTATCGTTGTGCGCAAATCCCCAGGCACCATCTTTGAATATGCGAATTCCGTAACCATAAAGTTCATTTAGCGAAGTGTTTTTTAAGCTCAGGTTTCGCAGGTAGATCATCTCGGTGTGGGATCTTTGAATACGAATATCAGCATAATCAGCACCAAGTGATTTCGCTGTATCCATTGCCAATGATAAAAAGTCCACTAAAACCTCCTTAAGTTTCTTTCTTAAATATTGATTAACTATAAGTGAATTTTTTGTATATTACTGTCAAGTGAATAGAAAAAACATAATGCAAAACATCAAGATCTAGAAGCGGTCAAAACAGAAATAGTAAAGATAAATTAGAATCATTTAGTATTTTAGTTGACAAACTTTAGTATTTATATCACAAAAACTCAAAGTAGGGAGGGTCTATTAATGAAATTTCATATAATTGAAAACAGGCTGATAAATACCATTGAAGGTTGACAAGAATAATCATGAAGATTCTAGATAAATTTTTCATTGCCAAAAAAAATAGTTATAATAAATTTCCCTGTTGAAATAAAATATATTTTTTTAATGATTAGATAAGGATAAATATGAAGAATGTTCCCGCACTGGTTGTAATTATAATTACAGTTGTAGTTTTGATGATCATCATTGGTTTTGTGATTGCGAACTTAGCACATAGATATGCCGTTAATACTGCCAAAGAGAAGGTCATGCAGACTAAAGAGAAAATACCAGATGAAACTACCGAAGAATTTACAGTTTATGAGGAATATTTTGCCCTGCAGGTAATGGCCAGCAGCAATTACAACAAAATTGAACACTTAAAAACTAAACTGGAAAATGCTGGTTATAAAACTGAAATAACTAAAGTTAAAAGAGAAGGCGAGATCCTATACCGTCTTCGACTTTTTGAGCTTTTTCTGGAGAAGGAAGCTATAGCATTAGGTGATAAATTAAAAGATACCTATACGGAGATAGATAGTTATTGGCTGGAAGAAAGAAAAACAGAGATAGCTGAAAAAAATAAAACTCAAAACACTTCCCCAAAGGAAAAAACAGAACCGGTAGAATCTGATGAAAGGACTGATAAAAAATATGAGATACAATTCCTGGCTTCCGATAATTATTCCAAGATAAATAATATTAAGAATGCTCTGCAATCTAGAGGGTACAATGCTAAAATAGTTACCACTAAAAGAGATAATGTAAATTTCTATCGTCTTCGTTTGGATGGATTTTATTCAAAAAGGCAGGCAATAGCCCTTGGAACTGCGATCAAAACGGATTCTCCCTTGATAGAAAATTTTTGGTTAGATGAGAAACGCACTGGGGAAGATATCCAGGAACCGGAAATAGAAGAACCAGCTAAAAATGTAAGAATTACCAGCAACGGAGATTACGAAATTCAAATAATGGCTAATCAAAGTCGTTCAGTAGTTACCAAGAGAAAAAGGCAATTAGATAATAACGATTTCCCGGCAAAGGTCACTTCAACTAATAAAAATGGCAAGACCTATTATAGGCTACGTTTAGTTGATTCATATAGTCGGACAAATGCCAAAAAAGTAGGAGAACAGTTAAAATCTCGATTCGGGTTCATTACCGGTTATTGGATAGCAAAAAAAACTCAATCAAATCCCCCAAAAACTAGATCCACAAAAAAAGTTGAGCAAACAAAACCCGAAAAAGAAGTATTGAAAACAAAAACCGAAGTTCATCCCATCGAAGTAGAATCATTAAATAAGAATGGAAAAGTAAATAATGAACCGATGACTTGTACTGAAGATAATGTGGTGATCCGTATTGGACCAGGGAGTTATTATGCTGTTGATCCAATTGGAAAACTGATGAAAGGTATAACGGTTTTTGTGATAGAACGTAAAAGCGGCTGGGCAAAATTCACTATCACCGAGGATGATGATTCCTGGAGTGGATGGGTGAATCAGAAATATTTAAAATAAACAAAATTCAGATAAAAAAATCCCGAGAGATCGGGATTTTTCTATTTAAGGTCCTGTAGAATTATTTTTTAGTTTTCTTGCTTGATATAACAGAGAATATCACCTTTATTAACTGAATCTCCTGCTTTAAAATCGATATTTTGGATTACACCATCCACAGGAGCATCCAGTTTATTCTGCATTTTCATTGCTTCCAATATCACTAAAGTCTCACCTGCTTTAACCTTATCACCAACTTTTTTCTTATATTCTATGACCATACCTGGAATAGGTGCTCTCACATTACCACTGTCTTTTCCTGTATCGGTTTTTATTTTCTTTTTTTCAAACTTAACAGCTTGACCTCGAGCGTTGGGATCGGCAACTTCCACTTCAAAGTGTTCACCATCTACAAAGACATCAAAAGTCCTTAAATTTGCAGGTTTTTCTTTCTTCTTTTTGAGAGATACTTCACCAGATAATGCTTTTCTTACTATTTTTTGTTCTTTTTCTACATGTTCCATAGTTTTTGGTTTAACCTCATCAGGAACTTGTTCATGATCATATTTCCATTTCAAAAATCTCTTACCAGTGAGAGGATATAGAGCGCAGATAAGTGCATCATCCAGATTTTTTGCAAGATCCTTAACGTCTTTTTGTGTTTTTGCTAGTTCGGGCTTTATTTTATCACCTGGTCTGGTTTTTATAGGAGTCTCACCTTTAGGATAATTCTTCAGTGCTTTTTTCTGAATTTTTTTATCTATCGGGAGCGTGGTTTTACCATACAAACCATAACATAGGTCCTTAACCTGCTCGGTAATATTGGAATATTCTTCATCCTTGTCAAAAAGCACGTTATTCACAGTTTGAGTTCCCACGATTTGACTGGTAGGAGTTACTAATGGTACTTGTCCCAGATCTTTTCTAACCTTAGGAAGTGTTTCAAAAACATCTTCAATTCTATCCAATGCATCCATTTGTCTTAACTGATTTACAAGGTTGGAAAGCATGCCACCCGGAGTTTGATGCAGGATAACATTTGTATCGATGATAGCATTCTTTGTATCATCGAGCAGATGTTTGTATTTTGGAATAACTTTTTCCATCTCTTTGGAGATCTTTGCCAACTTATTGATATCTAATCCACTATCTCGATTCGTACCTAAAAGCGAAATGACAAGTGGCTCGACAGCAGGATGTGAAGTGCGATATGCATAGGGAGCCATACAAGTATCAATGATATCCACACCAGCTTCGATAGCTTTTAGTAACGTGAGATCTCCCATTCCGGATGTAAAATGAGTGTGTAGATGAATGGGAATATCGGTAAGATCTTTGAGAGCTTTTACTAGATTATAGGCATCATAAGGTGCGATAAGACCAGCCATATCTTTAATGCATATCGTATCTGCACCAATATCTTCTAATTGCTTAGCTTTCTTTAAATAATAATCCAAATTGTAAGTTTTTCCACCCATTCTAGGCTCTGTGAGTGAATAGCAGATAGCTCCTTCAAAGTGCTTTTTATTCTTTTTGATGACCTTAACAGCAGTTTCGAAATTGCGAAAATCATTCAGTGCATCAAAGACTCGGAAAATATCGATTCCATTATCACAAGCGCGCTGCACAAAAGCTTCTACTACATCATCAGCATAATTTCTATATCCAACCAAATTTTGACCACGCAATAACATAGAAAAAGGAGTTTTCTTAATATGCTTTTTTAAGGTGTGAATTCTCTCCCAAGGATCTTCATTAAGATAGCGATGCATCACATCAAAAGTAGCGCCGCCCCACATTTCCATCGAATAAAAACCGATATCATCCATCATCTTTGCAACAGGTATCATATCTTCTGTTCTTCCTCGAGTAGCAAATAAACTTTGATGCCCATCACGGAAACTCACATCTTGTATTTTTATGGGATTTTTTGCTTTTGGACGTTGAGAGCTATAATTTACCTCTTTCATTTCTAAAACGCCATGTTTATCAAATGTCATTTATATCCTCCAAATTTTAATATTAAGTTTAGAAGTTTAGCTGTTTAATGTCTTA
>LSCM01000078.1 GCA_001577185.1 Cloacimonetes bacterium TCS62
TTTTTAAATAAGGATACATTATGAAGAATTTTGGGATTTTTTTTAATCCGCATTACTTAGATAAAGGCGCAATATTTAAAGTTTTGAAAGTTCTACATGAAGAAAAAGATCTGAATTTCTTTAAATTTCCGGAACAAAGTAATATTCTACCAGAGTTTATTCACACCATTAAAGAAAAAGATCAGAACAAATTAGATTGTTTACTATCTTTTGGTGGTGATGGAACATTTCTGAGGACAGTAAAATTTTCATTAAAAACAAAAGCTCCAATTCTGGGAATCAACCTTGGTAAGCTAGGTTTTCTTTCCGAAAGCAGTGTATCCGAACTAGAAAAATCTATTGATGATTTGATTCAAAATAACTACAAAGTACAGAAAAGATTACTGTTAAACGCATCGATAAAAAGGGATAAAGAGATAATATTTTCTGCAAATGCGCTTAATGATGCAGTTTTGTACAAAGGAGAAATACCCAAATTGATAGATATTCGATTCTATGCAAATCGCAGATTTGTTCTAGAAACTCGTTGTGATGGCATTATTATTTCTACTCCGACAGGATCAACAGCTTATTCACTTTCAGCAGGTGGTCCCATCATTTCTCCTGTTATGGATGCCTTTATTGTAACACCCCTAAACCCTCATATTCTAAGTGTACGGCCAATGGTTTTTGATGCTGATGATAAATTAAATTATAAAATAACTGAAACAGATGGAAGCAGCTATCTCCAGTTAGATGGAGTAAACTCTCATTCTTTAAAACCAGATGATGAAGTAATAGTTACTTCTGCTTCCCAAAAAGTAAATTTTATAAAATTAACCAATAAAACCTTTTTTCAAATTTTAAGAAAGAAGCTTAAAATGGGAAAAAAATAAATGTTAAAAAATTTACGTATTAAGAATTTCATCATTGTTGAAGATCTAGAATTGAATTTTTCAAAGGGTTTACAAGTTTTAACTGGTGAAACTGGGGCAGGAAAGTCTATTATAGTAGGTGCTATTAATATTATTTTCGGTGGAGATATTCATGAAGGAATCCATTATGATGAGAATAAAAAAGTAATATTGGAAGCAAGTTTTAGTATTAACAAACAAAATAAAAAGCTCAAGGATTTATTAATAAAACACGAAGTTGAAAATACTGAGAATGAAATATTTTTTACAAAAGAGATATCAACAAATCAACGAAGTAAGATATTTCTCAATGGTCGCAGAATCTCGATCCCAATTGTAGAAGAATTCAGATCTCTGCTATTGGATTTCCATAGTCAACGTGATCAGCAGCAACTTTTCAATAATGATTATCAATTAGAAATATTAGATAAATTTGCAAATTTAATCACAAAACGCAAAAACTTTGAAAAAAAATACGAGCAGCTTGTTTATAAAATGAAAGAACTTAGAACTCTTAAGACAAAAGAGAAGGATGCTGAAGACAGAATTCAATTATTTAAATATCAAATCAAAGAGATAGAAAATTTGGATCTAAAAATTGGTGAAGAAGAGCAATTACAATCTGAACTAAAGCTATTATCCAATGCAGAAGATATTCTGAATCAAGCAAAGAACATCGAATTCTATATGTATGAAAATGAAGAATCAGTATATGATAATATTAATTCATTTATTGCTATGTTATCTCAATTTGCTGAGGATGAAGAACATTTAAAAAACGCGGTTTCATTGTTACAGAATGCTTTAGCGAACATTGAAGAATCAATTTCTGAACTACGTGATGTTCAAGAAATTATTGATGTGGATAAAGAACTAAAGACAGAATTGGAAGAGCGCTTAGATGCTGTGAATAATATAAACTCAAAACATAAAAAAAATATTCCTCAATTATTGGATTACGTAGAAGAGATCAAAGGCAAAATAGATGCTCATTCTTCTAACAAAGAAAAAATTATAACGTTAGAAAAAGATATAGAAGAAGAAACTAGATCGATCTGGGAAGAAGCTGAAGAACTTAGTACAAAACGAAAAGAATCTGCTATTAAACTTGAAAAACAAATAAAAAGAAACATTAAAAAATTGGCTATATCGGATGCAAAAGTAAAGATTCAATTTGACAAGGTAGGGAAGGAAAACAATTTGAAGACTGGTATTCCGGGGTTGAATAATACTGGAAAAGACTCAATTGAAATTTATTTTTCGGCTAATAGAGGTGTTAGATTACAACCATTCAAGGTTGTCGCCTCCGGCGGAGAATTATCCAGATTTTTGCTTACTATCAAGAAGATCTTGTCGGATAAGATTGAGAAAAAAACAGTGATATTTGATGAAATTGACCAAGGTATTGGTGGCAAAACATCGGAACTTTTAGCAGAGTTCATCCACAAAATTGGCAGTTATCATCAAATATTATGTATTAGCCATTTACCCCAGATTGCCTCATACGGTGATAAGCATTTTGCCATCGTGAAACGAAGTAGTAAAAAAACTTCGGAAGTTGAAGTATTTCAATTAGAAAAAAATAAAAAGCGCCAAGAAATAGCCCGAATGTTATCAGGAAAGTTAACTAAACTTTCATTGATGCATGCTGATGAACTGATAAAAAAAAGCAGAGGAGAAAATTGATGATAAGACTTAGAAAACAAACCAAATTTATAATTATAATTTTAGTAATAGCATTTTCAGTTTATTTAGGTTTGAGAAGGTCAAACCTAATGAATACATTTACTATGACAAAACAACCAGTAGATATTGCAAAAGCAAAAAAAATATTCAGTAACAAGAAAAACTCCAAAAAGATAACTTTGGAATACAAGGTTACAAATTTTGATAAAATTGAAAACTCCATAAACGAAATACTAAAGTCAACATCTTCTAAAAAGTTATATGCAGATTACCAAAACAGATACAGAACTTATCTAATGGAAATACCTGATTCAAGTTATTTTGGGATCTTATCAAAATTAAGATCTTCTGATAATGTAATTAATGAAAATTTGCAAAATGCACCTGGAGAAGGATTTGAAACAAATATTAAAGCAAATGTGAAAAATCAAATTATTGCTAAAAATAGAATTCAGGAGCTGATCAATAAAAGTACATCTCCTGAACGAATGAAATTATTTAGGATCCAGTTGGAAAAAATACAAACTAAGATAGATAGTTTGGAAAATCAAATAACACAGAAAAAACACAATAGTGAAAATGCTCTACTCCTCCTAAAGGTTATTAGCGATGATCCCGGCAGTAGTTTAAAATCAAGCATTAGAACCTTTTTTATTACTACATTTATTTTACTTATAGTTATGGTTATTATTTTATTTGTGTTTTATTATTTCATTTTACTGATGATAAAACTAATGAAAATTGTCGGAATAAGGACTTCCAGAGGTTCTTCCTCTAATTATAATTATAATTATAATAAAAGCTATGGAAGAAAAGTAAAACGAGTGTATAAAGACAAAAAGAACCATAAAAAAAATAATGAGGATAAGAAGTAATCATGTCTGCTTGGATGATTTGGGTAGCTATTGGAATAATTTGTGTTATTATTGAAATATTTACTCCGGGATTTCTCTTTTTGAGTTTTGGTTTTGGAGCTATTATTACTGGACTACTTTCCTTGATAATTAATGGATTAGCATGGCAGATTTTAATATTTGCTATCATCACATTTTGTATTTTTATTTTGATGAGGAAATTTAGCACAAAATTGATCTCAAAAGAATATGAGCAAACTAATGTTCAAGCACTTATTAGAAAAAAAGGAAAAGTTACTGATGAAATTCCAAAAGATGGAAGAGGACATGTTAAGATTGGTGGAGAAGAATGGTCTGCAGTTTCAAGCGACCACAAAAAAATTCAAATAGATACTCGAGTAATTGTGGACAAAATAGAGGGTAACAAAGTAATGGTTTCCCCTATTGATAACTAAGGGGTATAAATGACAATTTTATTTATTATTCTTGCGATAATGGTTGTAATTCTAATTTCCAAAGGAATTGTGATAGTTAAACAGGCTGAAGTTATGATCATCGAGCGTTTGGGAAGATACAACAGAATTTTGGATAGTGGTTTACACATTATCTGGCCGGTTTTTGATAAAGCTAGAACGATTAATTGGAGATATGTAAAAACAGGACCTCAAGGCAATAGATATTCTCAGATAAGAATTCAGAATCGCATTGACTTAAGAGAGACGGTCTATGATTTTCCCCGTCAGAATGTGATAACTAGCGATAATGTTTCAATTGAAATTGATGCACTACTTTATTTTCAGGTGACCGATCCCCAAAAAGCAGTTTATGAAATTTATAATTTACCTAATGCAATAGAGAAAATAACGCAAACTACTCTTCGTAATGTAATTGGTGAGTTGGAATTGGATAAAACTCTAACTTCAAGGGATACGATCAATTCAAAATTACGGATTATTCTTGATGAAGCTACTGATAAATGGGGGGTTAAGGTTAATAGAGTTGAACTACAGGATATTACACCTCCAGAAGAAGTGAAAGTAGCAATGGAAAAACAAATGCGAGCTGAGAGAGATAGAAGAGCTAAAATATTAACTGCAGAAGGTGAGAAAAAATCTCAAATATTAGTTGCTCAAGGTGAAAGAGAAGCAGAAATTGCTAGAGCGGAAGGTGAAGCCAAAGCAAAGTATCTGGTCGCTGAAGCAGAAGCAAAAGCTATTAAAAAAGTTGCAGAAGCAGTTGAAAAAACCGGTACTGATCCTTCCCAATATCTTTTGGCTGTAAAATACATCAAAGCTTTTAACGAGATCGTACAAAAGAATGATAAAACAGTAGTTGTGCCTTATGAATCTTCTGCCATATTAGGTTCGATTAAATCTATGGAAAAGATCTTTAAAAGTTGATGCTTTATTACTAATATAATTTTTTTAGGAAATGAACTTTATTTTCTACAAATTTTAATTGGAGGAAAGAATGTCTGAAATATTTTCAGTTATAGGAAGAGAAATACTTGATTCTCGAGGTAATCCAACTGTTGAAGTAGATGTTTATTTAGATTCTGGTTTTGTTGGTCGTGCGGCAGTTCCCAGTGGAGCTTCTACTGGTGAACATGAGGCAGTGGAATTAAGAGATGGGGATAACGAAAGATATCTTGGGAAAGGTGTGCAAAACGCTGTAAGAAATATTAATGAAATTATTGCACCCGAACTTTTGGGCTTAGAAAGTACAGATCAAGAATTTATCGACAACCTATTAATTGATCTTGATGGAACAGATAATAAACAAAAGTTGGGAGCTAATGCGATGTTAGGAGTCTCTCTTGCCTGTGCTAGGGCAGCTTCTGCTGAACAACAGATATCACTATATCGCTACATTGGCGGTACGAATGCTAAATTGCTTCCCGTACCGATGTCTAATATTCTGAATGGAGGAAAACATGCAGACAACAATGTAGATCTACAAGAATTTATGATCATGCCTTTGGGGGCTAATTCATTTAAAGAAGCGCTACAAATGAATACAGAAGTTTTCCATGAACTTAAAAAGATTCTTATCAAAGAGAAACAGCCTACAGGAGTTGGTGATGAAGGTGGATTTGCACCAGACCTAAATTCTAACGAAGAAGCACTCCAGCTTATTATGGAAGCTATTAAACAAGCTAATTATAGACCAGGTGAAGATATATTTATTGCTCTTGATCCTGCTGCTAGCGAATTTTATAAAAATGGTAAGTATCATCTTGAGGCAGAAAATGTTGCTTTGTCTTCTGAAAAAATGGTAAATTATTATGTTAAGCTTGTAGAAAAATATCCGATCATTTCTATAGAAGATGGACTTGCTGAAGATGACTGGAAGGGATTCCAATTAATGACAGACAAGTTGGGCAGTAAAATTCAGATAGTTGGTGACGATCTCTTTGTAACTAACGTAGATCGATTACAAAGAGGGATTAAAGAAAAATCAGCAAATTCTATATTGATAAAACTTAATCAGATAGGGACATTATCTGAAACTCTAGAGACGATTCAAACTGCTAAAACAGCCGGCTTTACTAATGTGATTTCACATAGAAGTGGTGAAACATCGGATACTTTTATTGCAGATCTTTCTGTTGCTACGAACGCAGGTCAGATAAAAACAGGTTCTCTGTGTAGAAGCGAGAGAATCGCAAAATACAATCAATTACTAAGAATTGAAGAAGAACTTGGAGAATCAGCTCATTTTATCGGAAGAGATGTATTCTATAACTTAAAGTAACTAAACTTCAGATATCTACTTTAAGGTGATAGTGTAATTGGTTTCTTGAGATAATTGTTTAATTGGATTTATATTATACTTATTGGAGAATTCATGTATAAGCTATTTGTATCATTACTCTTATTAATACTAATTGGTTGTTCTTCAGAAGGTGATATCAAAATTATCAATAGAACAGAACACAATTTATATTTTTCTATCTCTAGTAATAATTACATTCTTGAGGGTTCTTCGGATTCCAATCCTAGTAAGACTATATCCATTGAAACCGGTAGATATATTCCGCTCCTAGAGAACGATCAGACGAAAGT
>LSCM01000079.1 GCA_001577185.1 Cloacimonetes bacterium TCS62
CTACAGGGCGGTACTTACCAGATGGGAAGTAAAAACGGTAAAAAGAAAAGAAAGCGAGAATGCACATTCTCGCTTTCGATATTCCGGCTCGAATGATATCAAAGATGTTGCCTGGTATGACAATAATTCCGGCAGTTTGTTCATTTTGTACCTACGCCTAAAGGCGCAGGCTGTTAAGATATTAATAACGTGATAAATGTTTGGGAGATAATCAAATAGCCTAGCCGTTTACGTCTAGGAAAAAGATGTAGGAATAAAAAACTATAAACGCGGGAAAAAGGGAAAAATTCCCAAAATAGCTTGGGCGTTACGCCCAGGAATAAATAACGAAAAACCTGAAAATAAACGCCGTTCACAGCGTTATAGGAAGCTAGTGCTAATCTGGAATTAAATCAGTTAGGCAAAGCTTTCCGTAATTATTACCGAGTAGCTGTTGCATTAGAAGGTCTGCAAGAAGCAAGTGTTAGGGATTAATTGAATTAGTTTAAAATTTTGTTTGATAAGTGTAATTAATTTAGAAATCATATAGTACAAAATATTAGTAAAAACATACCATTTCACAACGTTTTTCACAACGATTGATTTTTATTAGTATGACATAAAATAAGCGTAAGCAACTTTTATCAAGTAACTTACGCTTGCTAATCTGGGGTGGATGATGGGATTTGAACCCACAACGCCTGGAACCACAATCCAGTGCTCTACCATTGAACTACACCCACCACAAAAAATGGCACGCCAAAAGGGACTTGAACCCCTGACCTACGGATTAGAAATCCGTTGCTCTATCCAGCTGAGCTATTGGCGCACACCTAAAATTGGTAGCGACGCAGGGACTTGAACCCCGGACACCCGGATTATGATTCCGATGCTCTAACCAACTGAGCTACGTCGCCTTAAAGTGGTAGCGAGGACAGGATTCGAACCTGTGACCTCCGGGTTATGAGCCCGACGAGCTTCCATACTGCTCCACCTCGCAATAAAATATTTTATAAAGAACTTGTTTTAAAAAACGCGGCAAAAAAAATGGTAGCGAGGACAGGATTCGAACCTGTGACCTCCGGGTTATGAGCCCGACGAGCTTCCAAACTGCTCCACCTCGCAACACAAGTTAAACATAATTTTTATTTGACTTATCGTGTCAAGTAAAAGATTTTACTGAAATAGCTTGACTTTATAACACATCAAATATCTATCCTCTTATAAATTAGATGAGGAAATTATGTATTGTGAAATTATAGTAAATGTTCATGCTATTGAAAAGAGAATAGCAATTTTAGAAGATCATAAATTAGTAGAAGTTTTTGCAGAAAAAAAGGAACAACAGTTAGTTGTAGGAAATATATATAAAGGAATTGTTCAAAACGTTCTTCCCGGGATGGGTGCAGCATTTGTAGATATTGGATTATCACGCTCTGCTTTTCTACATTATAAAGATATCGAGCCTAAGACCCTATCAAAAAGTAAGAGGAAGATCTATTCAAAGAATAATTCTTCTGCAATTGGAAAGATTCTATCTAACGGTGATGAAATAGTCGTACAAGTAAAAAAAGATGCAATAGGTAAGAAAGGTGCTCGCATAACATGTGATCTTTCTCTACCAGGTAAATTCATAGTGTTCAAGCCATACTCTTCCAAGATAATGATATCACGCAAAATAAATTCTTCCAAAGAAAGAAAGAGAATAAAAAGAGTTCTTAAAACGGTAAAGGATAAAAATGTTGGTTTGATAGTGAGAACCGATACAGAAGGTACTAACAAGGAAGATTTCAAAAGAGAATATAACGGTATTTCTAGAACCTGGAAATTAGTCAAAAAACAGATGAAGCATACAAAAGCTCCGGTTTGTATATTTGATGAGAATGATCTTTCATTTTCTCTTATCCGAGATCTTTTTAGTTCCAAGATCGATAAACTGATAATTGATGATAAAAAGATGATGAACAAGATCATAAATAATCTAAAAACCGTAACACCCGAATTAATTGAAAAGATCGAATTGTATGATGAGGGTAGTCCCATATTTAATGCTTTTGGAATAGAAAAAGAGATGGAAACGATCTTTAATTCACGCGTGAAATTACCTAGTGGCGGTAATATAACCATTCAACAAACCGAGGCATTAGTAGCTATCGATGTAAATACGGGCAGTTTCACCGGGAATAAGAACTATGCCAAAACTATTGAGATCACAAATATCGAAGCTGCTCAGGAAGCTTCTCGTCAAATACGATTACGAGATCTTTCTGGTATCATGATCATTGATTTTATCGATATGAGAAGTAAGAAAAGTCAAAAAAAAGTGTATAATACATTTACGAATTCAATGAAAAGAGATAGAGCTAAGCATGAGATCTTTCCATTAAGCCCCTTAGGTTTAGTAGAAATGTCTCGCAGGCGAACCCGTCCCAGCTTACTTCTCACCTATTCAGAACAATGTCCACATTGTAATGGAACGGGAAGATTAATTTCCCGAGATTCTGTTGCGATCCGAATTTCAAGATGGCTTCTGAGAGCAAAATTCTTTATTAAGGAAGATCCTCTTAAGATAGTTGTACATCCTAACGTAAAGAAATTCATCAAGGAACATCCAGATATTTTAAAAGATATCACTAACAAGATCGAGTTTAAAACTAATCCTCAATTTAAATTAGAGAAATTTAAGATATATTCGAAAAAGACAAATAAAGAGATCACACTAAGATATAATACTTGACATAAAAGACCTATAAAATTTTTTAAACCTCCCGATTAATAAAGGATTTGAATTGAAGGAGTTAATATGTACGCAATAATTGATTTTAAGGGAACACAAATAAAAGTTAAAAAAGATCAAATTGTCCAAGTTCCCTATTTAAAAGAACATAAAGTGGGTTCAAAAATAGAGATCCCACGCGTTCTGATGATAAGAAAAGAGAAAGATACAACTGTTGGTAAACCTTTAGTAAAAGATGCAAAAGTTTCTGCGGAAGTGGTTAATCATTTTAAAGATAAAAAAGTGATCGTTTTTAAGAAAAAACGCAGAAAAGGTTATCAAAAGAAACAAGGACATCGTCAAAATTATACAGAAATAAAAATTAACGATATAATAAACTAGGAGTTTCTTATGGCACATAAGAAAGGTGTTGGTAGTAGTAAAAATGGTAGAGATAGTAATCCAAATTACTTGGGTGTAAAAAGATATGGTGGTCAAAAAGTGAATGCTGGAAGCATCATTATTAGACAGCGTGGCACAAAAGTGCATAAAGGGAAAAACGTGGGATTAGGTAAGGATCATACGATCTTTAGTTTGATCGATGGTTTTGTGAAATTCGAAACCAAAAAGGCAGGAAGAAAATTCGTTAGCGTCTACCCTGAAGCTAATTGATAAATGATTATATTATAATAAGCAGCTTTTTTTTAGCTGCTTTTTTTTGTTTCAATGTTAGGGAGAAATAATGGCAAGTAAACCAACTAATAAATTTTATCCAAAACTGCAAGAATGTTCCCATATAAGAGTTATCGCTGAAACTGTAATGTCAAATCCAAAAGTAAAAAAAGTTACAGCTGCCGAAGCTTATCAAATGGCACTGAACCAACCTGGAGTAGCCGAGACTGATCTAGAAATTTATCCACCATTTGCAAAAAAGATGGGTTTACCCAAACATGCAAAAGTTCTGGATGATTGTCACGGAAAAATAATAGGTCGTACAGCTCAAGCTCGTGTCTTTTATAATAGAATTTCTGAAATAGAAAAAAATAAAGTAGAAGGCGATATACGAGAAGCTGTTTATCAATTGGAACACAATGAACTGATCAAAACGGAAGCTGTAATTGGTTTAGATAAAGACATGATGATCAAAGGAACACTGGTAACGACCAAATCCGATGCAATGAACGTATTTAACTGGCTTGCTAATTTTACTCCATTTGAGCTTATGGAAAAAGAATATAACAAAAGTAAAGACTTACCGATTCAAGATATAATTGTTATAGCCTTCAATGAATGGAAATGTAATGATCCATATTATTGTAACATCGGATCTCCACAGCTCGCTTTAGTTGATGAGAAACATAATGTGATATTCAATCTTGGTATGCGCTATTTTGGAGAACGGAAGAAAGGTACACTCACACTTGCTTGGACTTCTGGAATGCGCTTGGGTATGGCAGCTTGTCATGGTGGTATCAAGGAGATAGATTTTACTTCTTGTGATGATGAAAATGATATTAAATTGGGAAAAAGATCAATAGCATTTTACGGGCTTTCCGGTACAGGAAAATCTTCTCATACAAATTCGGCAGATAATGCTGAAACTATGCCTTCTGGATTTTCAAAAGTTGTTTTGCATGATGATGCATTTCAGATAGATACAAAGAACAAGGTTTGTCGCGTTTGGGAACCTTCTCTGTTCGATAAAACTGACAGTCGACCACCTGAACATCCCGATTGGAAATATTGTATATCATTAATGAATCATGCCTTAATGGAGATAGATGATAAATTGATCCCCATCGGTTTAGATTTGCGTCAGGCTAATGGTCGTGCTCTTCTGGATAGAGATCTACTTGGGAAATGGGTAAATCGATGTAGTTTCCCCAAAGCTCTGGCTTGGCTCATGAAAGATACTGTTCTCCCACCTATCATAAAATTTAATGATCCTTACTTAGCAGTAGCGATGGGAGCTGCCCTTGTGACAAAAAGAAATAGAGCAGAAAATGTACGTGAAGAGGAACTTGGTAAGTTAGTATTTGAACCTTTTGCTAATCCATTCCGAGTATATGAACTTTGGAAAGATGTGGAATCATTTCACAAAGTTATAAGTAGCGGTGCAGATTGTTATTGTTTTAATTCTGCTTCCTATTGGAGATCTTCACAAGATGATCTGGAAGATATAAAATTGAAAACTTCTTTAACTTTGCAAACTGCTATACTTACAGATCAGCTTGAATGGGAAAATTGGGATGTCTTAACAGGAACGATGACTCCTACTAAAAAATCTATAGAGAAGATCTTACCTGGCTATTTTGATAAGTACGATCCTCATAAGAGATTAAATATCAAGAGTTACCTTGATCTGCTTAAAGATAGATTTGACCAAAGAAAAGAATTTTTAAAAGAATCTGATCTTCAAACAAAACCTGAATTATTAAACAAATTATTAGAAGTTTTAGAGATCAATACATAAAAAAATTAAACTTTGAGTAGAAGACAACATTTAAACCGATAATTACTATCGGTTTTTTTTCTTGCCAAAATTACTATCTTTTTAATTTTTTTTAGGAGAATATCTAATATAAGGAGAAGTCATGATTAAGAATTACCTAACTGTTATAATCCTAGCAAGTCTAATACTTGTAAGTTGCAATTCATCAAACAAACGATCCGGTGTAAATCCGCTTCCAAATTTTGATGCGATGTGGGATTATCAGCATCCAGATTCAACTGAAATAAAATTTAAACAAGTCTTATCAACTTTAAATAATAATACTGAAACTCCTTATGATGCAGGATATCATGTTGAACTTCTCACCCAAATAGCCCGAACTCAGGGATTACAAAGAAAATTCGCTAAAGCTCATAAAACTTTAGATAATGCAGAAGATCTTCTGCAACAAGATATGAAAACTGCAACGATCCGATACCAATTAGAAAGAGGTCGTGTGTATAATTCTTCTGGTAAAACAGATAAAGCTCAGTCTTTATTTTTAAAAGCTTACACGTATGGTAAAAAGAATAAATTAGATTTTTATACACTCGATGCAGCTCATATGATGGCTATTGTAACACCTTCAGAAAAACAATTGGAATGGAACGAAATCGCTCTAAAAATTGCAGAACATTCTGAAGATAAAAGATGTGAAAATTGGTTGGGTACACTTTACAATAATATCGGTTGGAGCTATCATGAACTAGAAAAATATAATAGAGCATTAGAACTTTTTACTAAAGGATACAATTGGCGTAAAAAAATTAATGATCAACGCGGTAGTCGTATCGCAAAGTGGACTATTGCAAGAACTCACAGATCTTTGAAAGAATATGATAAAGCACTCAAAATTCAATTAGAGCTTAAAAAAGAGATCGAAGAAAATCATCTACAACCAGATGGTTATGTCTTTGAGGAGCTAGCTGAGATTTATCTTCTTAAAAAGAAAACAAAGAGTGCAAAAAAATATTTTCAAAAAGCTTACAAAATTCTATCCAAAGATCCTTGGTTAAAAGCAAACGAAAAGGAAAGATTAAAAAGATTAAAAGAAATGGGGGAATAGATGGGGACACCGAACATTGAAATTAAAGAAGAAGGCTCAAAAGCTTTAAAAATTTTCATTGGTATTATAGCAATAGCAATCATTGTTTACATACTTAGAGAGTTAAAAACGATCTTTCTACCATTAAC